>CAJLYO010000175.1 GCA_905210885.1 uncultured Eubacteriales bacterium
AGTATTATCCTGAAAACATACTGCAAATTTAAAATATCGAAAATCACGTAATGCACGGTGATTCCTCCGTATAAATACAATTAATTATATATTATATCACTTTTTTTTCGATTTTGCAATAATATTTTGCAATGTATGCGGAAATAATTAGATTGGGTAATGAATATGATGTTTTGCCGCAAAATTTTCAAAAACGCGGGGCAGTCTGTAGTTTTTGCTTTTACAAGGCGCCATGAAAATCAAGACTTGTGGCAAAGTTCACAGGACGTTTAGTGTTTACAACTTTATTTTCCCAAAAAACAAGGAGGATATGTTATGGATAACAAGGAATACAAAAAATACGTAAATAAAAAAATGAAAAAGTCCACAATCGTAAAGGACACATGCATAGCATTTGTAACAGGCGGCGCAATATGCACGATTGGGCAATGGATAAAAAATCTTTTGCTTGGGTTCGGACTTTCGGAAAAGCCTGCCGCCGCGTTTCTGACGATTATTCTGATATTTATAGGAGCCTTCTTACGGCGCTCGGGCTGTACAGCAAAATGGGCAAATTCGCCGGAGCCGGTACAATTGTGCCCATAACGGGTTTTGCAAATTCCGTGGTTTCTCCGGCAATGGAGGCAAAAAGCGAGGGCTTGGTTTTGGGCCTTTCCGCGAAAATGTTCACCGTGGCAGGTCCCGTAATCGTATACGGGACGGTGTCCGGCGTTATTGTGGGAATAATTATGTTTATAATGCAGTGTTTTTAAATCACGATTCCGCCGTTGGGGCTTAAAACCTGACCTGTCATAAATCCGCCGTTTTCGGCAAGATACAAGGCGCATTTTGCGATTTCCTCCGGCGTGCCAAGTCTGCCGAGGGGAGTTTCTTCCTTTAAAAGCTCAATGTCCTCGGGGTCAAGAATTTTGTTCATGTCGGTGTCCACGGCGCCGGGCGCAATGCAGTTTACGGTAATTCCGGAAGGGGCAACCTCCTTTGCAAGCGCCTTTGTAAGCCCGATTACGCCTGCCTTCGCGGCAGAATAATGAACCTCGCAGGACGCGCCGCATATGCCCCACATTGACGAAATGTTTACAATGCAGCCTCTTTTTTTGTGTATCATATACGGCAGCGCCGCATGGCAGCAATTGTACACGCCGGTTAGGTTTACGCCTATCATGCGTGCCCAATCCTCCGGCGTTATGTCGGAAAACAGCTTTTGTTCGGCAATCCCGGCGTTGTTTATAAGGATGTCAGCGCCGCCGGTTTTTTCAATCACGTCATGCATAGCGTTAAAATCGGTCACGTCCGCACAAAATGCCGCCGCGTCCACGGCAGATGCCGCGGCGTGATTTTTTTTGTATGTTATAAAAACAGAATAGCCGTTTTCGGCAAAAAGTTTTGCCATAGCTGCACCTATTCCGCGGCTTCCGCCGGTTATTAAAACTTTTTTCATGTTATTACTCCCGTAGACAAAACGTTGTGCAAACATATGCGCTGCCGGAACAACACAACGTCCGTTTCGTTAAACTGACCCGGCGCGTCAGATTTCAAGATATGCCGCGCGTTCGGCATCATTCCACGTAAATCCGAAGTAAATCGCAAGCTCGTCCACCGAAACGCAGGTATAATTTCCTACATTATACGTGTCATTCAAAACACATTCGCCTTCATATGTTTCCAAAACTACCTTTATATCAGTTTTGTACACCGAAAACGCCTTTTGGCCGTTTCTGTTTTTGTATATGTCAAGAGGAATGGGGTTTAGCGCCTTTTCGGGATTCCGCTTGATTTTAAGCTTTCTTTCCGCGTCACTGTACGTAACGTCAAAACCGTAGTTTGCCAAATCCTCAACTACCACAACCGCGCGGGGATTTTCACCGATATAGCAAAATGCCGGCATTTCCGCGCCGCCTGCGAAAACGCGCATATCCGTGTAGCACACGATATTTTTGCGCTCCTTAATTATGCCGAAACCGTAATCCAAAAGTCTTGCGGCATCTGTAAAGCGCTGACTGTCAGAGGACGAGCCCATGGTTATTGCGATGAGCCTTTTTCCGTTTCTCACCGCCGTACCGCAAAAGCATGCGCCGGCGATGGTGCCTGTGCCTGTTTTTAAGCCGTCCGCACCGTCATAGGTTCCCAAAAGGTAGTTCGTTGATTTGTATGTTGCACCCTTAAATGTGAGATATTTTTTGGAGGAACGTCTGATTATATCGGGGTATTTCATAATCGTGTTGCGCGTAAGCACCGCCATGGAAACCGGGGATATCTGGTTGCTTGCAACGCCGCAGCTGTCGTAATAATAAGCGTTTAATCCCATTTTTGCGGCAGTATTGTTCATTCTGCTTACAAACACCGCTTCGCTGCCGCCGCCCAAAAGTTCGGCAAGGGCAACGGCCGCCGCACTTGCGGAATATGTAAGCACAACGCCCATTATTTCGTCAACCGTATAAACCGTATCCTGATTTAACGGCAGCACGTTCTGATACAGCTTGTTTCTGGACTTGTAGTACACGTTATTGCTTATGGGCACCCGGGTGTCAAGGGTAATTTCTCCCTTTTCGAGAGCCTCGTATACGCAGTATAAGGTCATAATTTTCGTCATGCTCGCCGGCACTCTCGCGGTGTAGCCCGCAAGCTCGTACAAAACCTCGCCGGTATCGTAATCCATAACGCATGCGCCGGCAGAGGAAATGTAGCTTTTGCCCACATATGCCGCCTGTGCCGGGGTGTACGCCGTGAGGATTAATATAAATGAAATTATTACTGCACAAAATGAACGTGCCTTTGTATTTTGAATCATGTTAAATCTACCTTTCGTTTTGTTCCTTTATCTGAAATTTTTACGGCAGGAACGCCTGCTATGGTTATTCCGGGATCGGTAAAAGACTTTGTAACCACGGCGTTTGCCCCTATTCTTATATTGTCCGCAATTTCAACGCCCGGAAGGATTTTTGCCCCCGGCGCGATGTACACATTATTGCCTATTTTGCAGTCCTTGGCAATATTTACGCCGCTGTACAAGTTACAGCCGGCGCCAATCCTTGCGCTGCCGTTTACGACTATCGTCCCGGTGTGAAAAAGGTTAAGTCCGGGTCCGAATGTGTTGGGCGGAATAAATACGCTCCGGCTTACAGACTGCCTGTAATGCCTGAATCTGTAGTACCCGTAAAGAATCTTGTCAAATATGTTTTTGGACGGTTTATTCCGGTAATACTCAAGCTTTCGCAGAACGATTAAGTATCTGAAGCACTCGTCCCCGAAAAGACGGGGTCTTTTACGCGGCAGCAGCTGCAAATCACGGGCAATATAACTTTTTAAATCAGCTTTTGTTTTTATCATTTTTCCGCCGCCTTTTGTGATTTCGTCAGCAATACTGCGGTTTCCGCGTGGCATGACTGCGGGAACATATCGACGGGAGTCAGTTTTTTAAGTTTATAGTCTTTTTCACAGAAAATTTTAACATCACGTGCAAGTGCTGCACTGTTACACGAAACGTAAACAACTTTTTTTGGAGAAATTTCTTCGATAAGGTTAATTACCTCTGTACTGCACCCCTTTCTCGGCGGGTCAACAACAACAGTGTCAAATTTCATACCGCTGTTTTTAAGATTTAAAACAACATCTTTACAGTCGCCGTCATAAAAAGACGCATTTGAAATCCCGTTTATTTTTGCGTTTTCTTTTGCGTTTTCAACCTCCTGTTTTGTTATTTCAACGCCAACCGCACTGCCTGCGTCCTTTGCCATAAAAAGCGTGATTGTTCCCGCTCCGCAGTAAAGGTCGAGCATGGTTTCATTTTTGCTCAAACCGGCATATTCTTTGGCAATTGTATAAAGTTTTTCCGTTTGCTTTGTATTAACCTGAAAAAACTGTTCGGCGAAATCTTAAATTTTAAGTCACCTATATTTGCAAAAACATATTCGTTTCCGCAAAGCGTAATGTTTTCATCGCCCAAAAGTGTGTTTGACTTTTTCGTATTAATGTTTCGCAAAACTCCTCTGTGCGTTTTTTCATCGTAAATGTTATACGGAACATCTCTGAGGCACGTATCGGAATACTTTCCGTAGCTCATTTCGCTGAGAGCTTTTAGTTGTGTGGCTATGCTGTTATTTTTCCTGTGCATACAGTGCCGCATAATTAAGAAGCTGCTTTTTTGAGGAAACGCCGAGCTTGCTGTAAATATTGCCGTT
>CAJLYO010000176.1 GCA_905210885.1 uncultured Eubacteriales bacterium
AATATCTTCAAGTGCGGCAAGGGTTTCCGCCTTTCCAAGGGCGGCGGAAATTTCGTCCGTCATTTTTCCGAGCTCGGTTATGGTGTTTGTTATTTCCTCCCTGCGCTTTTCAAAGTTTTTAAGATACTGCAGTCTGTCGGCAAGTTCACGCAAAACCTGGTCATCGCAGGAACCGGTCATTTCCTTTCTGTATCTGGCAATAAAAGGTATTGTGCAGCCCTCGTCAATAAGATTTATTATGTTATTTACATATTCTGGTTTCATTTTAAATTCATCGGCAAGGCACTTTTGTATATCCATCTGTATCATCTCCTTTAATATGGACAAAAACCGCCGAAGCGGTTTTTATCTGTTATAAATATTCATTGCATCGCTTATGCCTTTGGTCAGTATATCCTCCACAATATCGGGCATTTTTTTTGCAACCTCAATAAGCTCGGAAACCTCGGACTTCGAAAAATTACCAAGCACGTAATCCGAAAGATCACCTGTGTTTTTTCCGATTCCGATGCGTATACGCGGAAACTTCTCGGTGTCAAGGCTTGTAATTATGCTTTTCATTCCGTTATGACCGCCGGCACTGCCGGTTTGACGGATACGTATTCTTGCAGTATCAAGAGAGATATCATCATAAATTACAATAACATTCTCAGGCGGTATCTTATAATACTCGGACAGCGCACCTATGCTCTCGCCGGACAAATTCATGTACGTCTGCGGCTTTGCAAGTATCACGCTTTTTCCGCCGATTACGCCCTCACCGATAAGAGCACGGCACTTAAGCTTTTTAATGTTTATTCCGTAATATGAGCCCACAGACTCTACCATCTGAAAACCTATGTTATGTCTTGTATTTACATACTTATCGCCGGGGTTCCCGAGCCCTGCGATAAGTACTTTTTCGCGGTTAGTTGAAAAGCGGGCTGACGGCAACATCTTCGTATATTCTCTCTATTGCGTCCGCAAAAACGTCTGCGACGGTAAGAATTTTGATTTTCTCAATTTTCTTTTCCTCGGGAAGCTGAATTGTATCGAGAACAACAAGCTCCTCAATTACGGAATTTTGAATACGCTCAACAGCAGGACCTGACAAAACGGGATGGGTTGCGCATGCGTACACTCTCTTTGCACCTCTGTCAACGAGAGCCTGTGCACCGTTGCAAAGTGTGCCGGCGGTGTCAATCATATCGTCAACCAAAATTACGTCCTTATCCTTAATATCGCCGATAATGTTCATAACCTCGGAAACATTGGGCATAGGTCTTCTCTTATCAACGATTGCAAGAGGAACATTAAGCTTTTCGGCAAACTTTCTTGCACGTGTAACGCTGCCCAAATCGGGAGATACAACCACAACGTCATTTTCTCTGCCGGCAAATTTTTCATGGAAATAAGGAGCCAGAATCGGCACGCCGAGCAAATGGTCAACAGGAATATCGAAAAATCCCTGAATCTGAGCCGCATGAAGGTCCATGGTAAGAACTCTGTCCGCGCCTGCGGTTGCGATAAGATCCGCAACAAGCTTTGCCGAAATCGGGTCGCGCGCCTTTGCTTTTCTGTCCTGACGTGCATATCCGAAGTACGGAATAACAGCGGTTATGCGGCCTGCCGAAGCTCTTTTGAATGCGTCAATCATAATAAGGAGCTCCATTAAGTTCTGGTTAACCGGGTAAGAGGTAGACTGAATCAAAAATACATCAGACCCTCTGACTGTTTCGTTAATATCAATGCCGATTTCACCGTCGCTGAAGTGGCGTGCGCAGGAATTTCCTACCGGCACACCTATAATGCTTGCAATGCTTTTTGCAAGCTCCGGGTTTGCGTTTGCCGCAAATACCTTAATGTTTTTACCGTGTGTTATCATTTCTTTTCCTCCTATTTCTTTTTCCAGCCTGTTTTATTTATCTGCCGGGCTCTCGCAATGGCAAGAGAATTATCCGGAATATCGTCTGTAATTGTTGAACCTGCCGCGATAAACGCGCCGCTGTGAACCGTTACCGGCGACACAAGGTTTGTGTTGCAGCCTATAAACACATCGTCACAGATTTTGCTTCTGTATTTTTTCGTTCCGTCGTAATTTACAAGAACCGTTCCGCAGCCGAAGTTAACGCGTTTTCCCACGTCTGCATCACCCACATAAGTAAGATGGGCAACCTTTGTACCGTCATCTATAGACGCATTTTTAATTTCCACAAAATCGCCGATTTTAACGTTATTTCCTATACTGCTGTTAGGTCTTACGTAAGCAAACGGACCGATATTCGCGCCGTCCTTTACAACGCTTTCAACCAAAACAGAGCTGTTAACCGTTACGTTTTCGCCGATTGTGCAGTCGGTAATCTGCGTGTTCGGACCTATTACACTGCCCGTCCCAATTTTGCTTTCACCCTTTATAATCGTATTGGGCATTATTGTCACCCCGGGCGCAATCTCCGCAAACCACGAAACAAAAATACTCTCGGGATTAATCATCATAACGTCATTTTGCATAAGCTTGAAGCACACAATATCATGCGCTGCATTTGAAGCGTCCGCAAGACTTAAGCAATCGGATACGCACATGGAATTAATGCTGTTTACCTCGTACAGCTCAGTATCGGTACCGTTGTCCATAACCTGCAGCATTTTCTCGTCAAAATCAATGAAATCTTTAAGAATCGATTTATCGCAAAGAAAAATGCCTATGGGCACAAAGTCGCCGGTTTCCTCATCCTTGCATGAAAGAGCGGTAAGCTTGTTGCCGGATTTAACA
Source organism: uncultured Eubacteriales bacterium (assembly GCA_905210885.1). GTDB lineage: Bacteria > Bacillota > Clostridia > Monoglobales > Firm-18 > CAJLYO01. The sequence goes on from CAJLYO010000176.1 coordinate 2,753, forward strand.
TGGTGATTATAAATCTCGTCAAGAGTATCTGCCGTGCAAAAGGGAAACGCCCCGGAAAATACAAAAATGCTGTCGCTTTCATCATTGGAAATTTCCGACTTGGATATAGTATCGTCCGTCTTTTCGTCCAAAGCAATGTAGCTTGCAACAGCATTTTCAGAGTATTTAAAAAACATTTCTGCTATAGTGCTAAAGCATACCCGTGAATATACCGCGGGCCTGCCGGCAATATAGTCATTATTAAGCATAACGCAGGAATACATTTAAGTTATCTCTCCCTATATTCATACTTTAATACAATTATAACACAAAATTAACGTAAAATCTACACTTTTCTGCAAATATTATATAAATTCTCGTCCATAAAAGAACAAGTATTGTTGTGCAAATCCGCCAAATCCGCCGAATTTTTCTGTAACAAACGAATCAAAATCGGCATTTTCAACGTGATATAAGTTGTTTAATATGCGTTTTATCCACACGTCTTTCGGAAAAACGTCATATTTTCCGTATGCAAACAACAGTATGCAGTCCGCAACCTTGTCGCCGATACCTTTTACACCTTTTAATACCGCCCGTGCCTCTGCCGATGGCAGCGAGTAAAGTTTGGACAAATCAAGTTTTCCTTCCGCTGTTTTTCTTGCCGCGTCAATTATGTATTTTGCCCGAAAGCCGCTTCGTATTACCGCCAAATCCTCCTCAGTAAGACCTGCAAGCGTTTCTGCGCCGGGGAATTTATAATGCACATCATCAAGCTTTTCGCCGAAATTCGTACATAAAAGCTCAATTATCTTTTTTATACGCGGAATATTGTTATTCGCGGAAATAATAAAGGAAATCATAGTTTCCCACGGGTCCTGTTTCAGAATACGTATTCCGGAACCGAACTCGCACGCCTTTTTTAAAATTTCGTCAGAACCGAAGCTGTTTTTAATCTCGGTATAATCACGGTTTAAGTCGAAATAATCCGTTATATAAAGGTCATCCGGACACGAAATCATAACACCGTCGGCCGTATTTTCGCACTTAATCACATAATCCCCGGCAACACCGGTATAAACGCCGTTTTCATCGGCGTTCCAGCGAAAGCACTGGCCGCACTCAAAAATATGCCGTAAATTAAAATCCTGTAAATTTTTAATCAACAATTTGCAAATCCCCTTAATTTGTGTTACAATTGATTATTATATACGAAAGGAAACAGCCATGAAAGAAACTATATACACAATTCCGATAAACGACGCGTTTGAAAAAAACTGCGAATGTGCGGTGTGCGCCTTTATGCGTGAGGAGGAAAAAAAGCTTATCGACTACACAGTCGGCGCGAGTATGATGGAGCCGGACGTGCGCGAGGTGACAAACAAAAAAGGCTTTTGCAAAAAGCATTTTAACGATATTTTCAACACGCCGAACAA
>CAJLYO010000177.1 GCA_905210885.1 uncultured Eubacteriales bacterium
GCTGGAAGGACGCGAGGAGATCGCGTGAGGGAATACGAGTTTTTTCGGGGGAGAAACCTTCTTTCAGGAGAAAGAAGGTTCCTTCCCCCAAAAACGTTTCTTATTCTTATTCCGTAACCGCCGTTGACGAATGGGGCAAGGCAAGCCTACCCGTTGTTTTAAACGACAAACGCGAAGGAGGAATAACCCTCGTTTTGAATGCTCACGACGGAAATAATTGCAGCTTCACCGCAACCGCAGTTAATAAATCGGGCGAGGATATTTCGGGTGCACAGGCGATACTGGCATTCTTTGATAAGAACGACAATTCGCTGATTAACGTTGACGTATTTAAAAATATAAACATTGCAGACGGATATTCCAAGGACTTTGAGGTATCTCTCGACAGCGATATTTCGGATTTTAACGCAAAATTCTTTATATGGAACAATTTAAATGACGTTAAGCCTGTATTAAAAAGCGGCAATGTTCCGGTAAATTAAAGTAAAACAGGGGCGTATCAGCGCCCCTGTTTTAATATTTTATCCAAATCCGCCTGCGGTTTATCGGTCGGCGTCAGGTTATAGTTATCAACAAGCACCTTAAGAACCCCGGGAGATACAAATGCCGGAATTGTAGGTCCTAAATAAATGTTTTTGATACCGAGATAAAGCAGAGTAAGCAAAATACATACCGCCTTTTGTTCATACCAGGAAAGTACAAGGGTAAGGGGTAAATCGTTAACGCCGCAGTCAAACGCTTCGGCAAGAGCAAGGGCGATTTTTATCGCACTGTATGCGTCATTGCACTGTCCGCAGTCAAGTATACGCGGAATACCCTCAATTTCACCCAAGTCAAGGTCGTTAATACGGTATTTTCCGCAGGCGAGGGTGAGAATAATTGTGTCCGGCGGCGTAAGCTTTGCAAAATCCGTATAATAGCTTCTGCTCGGTGACGCTCCGTCACAGCCGCCTATTAAAAAGAAATGCTTGATTTTGCCTGCCTTTACAAGCTCGACTATCTTATCCGCATGAGAAAGCACCGCATTTCGCGCAAATCCCGTTGTAACGGTATGACCGCCGTTCATGCCGGTCATATCCTTATCCTCATCATAACCGCCGCATTCTATCGCTTTTTCGATAACAGGCGCAAAGTCCTTGTCATCGCCTATATGGACAAGCTCAGGATACGAAACAACGGAAGTGGTAAAAACCCTGTCACAGTAGCTTTGGCGCACCGGCATAAGACAGTTGGTGGTAAAAAGAATAGGCGCCGGGATATTGTGAAATTCCGACTGCTGATTCTGCCAGCCGGTACCGAAATTTCCCTTCAGATGCTTGTATTTTTTAAGCTCCGGGTATCCGTGCGCCGGCAGCATTTCGCTGTGAGTATATATATTTATGCCTTTGTCCTTTGTTTGCTCCAAAAGCAGCTTTAAATCGTGCAAATCGTGACCGCTGACAACTATGAACGGACCTTTTTCTATTGTCAGGGGAACTTCGGTCGGCACGGGATTTCCGTAGCTTTCGGTGTTTGCCTCGTCAAGGAGCGCCATGCATTTAAAGTTTACCTCGCCCGTTTTTAAAACAAGCGTCAAAAGCTCGTCTGCGCTTTTGTTTTCGCCTATGGCAAAAAGGGCTTCGTAAAAGAATTTGTTGACCTCACTGTCCGTTTTGCCCAAAGCCAAAGCGTGATAGGCATATGCCGCCATGCCTTTTATTCCGAAAAGGATAAGAGATTTTAACGAGCGTATGTCCTCGTGCTCCTCCCAAAGTTTTTTCATATCATAATCTTCAAATTTTCCGGAATTTATCCGCCCTTTTTCGGCTTCGATATCGGATTTCAGCTTTTTAATTGTGGTATCGTTAAAATTAACGTTGGTGATAGTCGTAAAAAGACCTTTTAAAACAAGCGTATCCGTTTTTTCGGTCACATTACCGTTTTTTGCGGCTCTTGAAAGCCCGATAAGCGCGCCGATAAGCTCGTCCTGGTAATTTGCGGTATCGGCTTTTTTGCCGCATACACCGGCTTTCCCTTCGCAGCCGGTGTTGTGCGCCGTTTGCTGACATTGAAAACAAAACATATCTTTCATATAATTCCCTCCGGTTATTTTTTCACGGATATATTATCTCTCAAAATTAAGGAGGTTATACAGGTTATGTTCAAAGCAGAAAACATTCTTGCGTATAAATCCTGCTTTCATTTACATTGCACATGTTAATAGTATTTGTGTTTTTCTGTCACTTTTTGTCACCAAAAAGTGACAGAAAGGACGAATACTGTTAATTCTGTCTTTAACGAATAATTTACATTGAAAAAATTAAAATCATTTGGTATACTTCTATATGATTTACAAAAAGGAGAAGGCTATGAAAAACAGAGGCATTTTAAAGCAACGGCTACACCGTTTCCGGAACTACCTTTGATACGCTTTACGATTTTTACAAAACCCATTTTGACGGAAAATACTCATATGACGAGTTTACCTCTGTTCTTGAAAATCTAAAAGACATGGATATGAGCATTTTAAGCGACACTGACGGCAGTATTGTCCTTTTACAGAATGTTATTCATAATTCCGTGCCGGTTGACGGCGTTTACACTTATTTTTTCATAAACCGTTCGCTTTTTGACAGCGCTTTAAATACAGGGGACAGCAGCGTTATGCTGGTTAAAGCGGATAACGGCGATGTGGTGTACTGCAACCGCGACTATAACGGGCTTGACCTTTCCGACAAAAAATACATAAAATACGAACGCCGCGCAGGCAAGCTGACTCTTTCATATTATGCGGACAGATCGGTGCATTTTGCTCCGGTACGTTCAATATTCAGGATAATCATTATAAATATTATTCTGATTTTGCTTGTGGAAGCGTGCTTGTTTTTGTCCTGCTTCAGAAAAACTACATGCCCATAAAAAAGCCGACGGCAGCTATTACTGCATTAAGTGCAGTTTTACGGGCTCGTACGATGAAATAAAGAATAATTACGATATTCTAAAGCAAAAATTTACAAACAGATGCAAACGCATAACTCTTGAGGATATTGAAAGAATGTAATTGAAAGGTGAGTTAAATGTGAAAAATTAAAATAGGTGTGCTGGGTGCACACCGTGGTATGACTATGATAAGACAGCTTTTGCGCCACCCCGATGACGAGCTTGTTGCCATATGCGATAAGTACGAACCTATATTCGAAAAAGTGCACGCCGAAGCGGATAAATACGGCGTTAAACTTGATTTGTATACGGATTTTGAGGAGTTTGTAAAGCATGATATGGATGCGGTTGTTCTTGCAAACTACGCAACAGAGCATGCTCCCTTTGCAATTCGCCTTCTTAATATGGGCAAACACGTATTAAGCGAGGTGCTGCCGTGCGAAACACCGGCTCAGGCGGTACAGCTTATCGAAGCAGTTGAAAAAACCGGCAAAGTTTACGCATATGCGGAAAATTACTGTTATATGGCTTCAACTTTTGAAATGCGCCGCAGATACGATTTAGGCGTGCTCGGCGATTTTATGTACGGCGAAGGCGAATATGTCCACGACTGTGGCTCAATCTGGCCCGGTATAACATACGGTGAGAAAAATCACTGGCGAAACCGAATGTATTCCACGTTTTACTGCACCCACAGCATAGGTCCGATAATGACGATCACCGGAAAAAGACCGGTAAAAGTAAGCGGTTTTGAAACGGTACCATCTGAATGGATAAGACGTCTCGGCAGCATAAGCGGATTCCCGGGCGCGGTTGAAATGATAACCTTTGAGGACGGAACACTGATGAAAAGCCTTCACGGCTCGCTGAAACGCGAGCCGGGCAGGACGAATTACGTTTTGTACGGCACAAAAGGAATGATGGAATCAAACCGCTGGGAATGTGACAAGGTTTCGTCATACATAGAGGGGGAGGAACTTTGTGCAGGTGAACTTATGCATTACGCCCCGGAAAAATTTATTGAAAAAGAGCTTGCCTCTCAGGAAACCGGGCACGCCGGCAGCGATTTTTACCATACGCATTTCTTTATAGAAAAAATTCTCGGCAGAGAAAACGGCAAAAAATACAGCATAGACGTTTACACGGCAGTAGATATGGCTATGTGCGGAATTATGGCGTACCGTTCAATTTTAGGCGGCAGAAAGCCTGTGGATATCCCGAATTTCAGAATACGGGAACAGCGTGATA
>CAJLYO010000178.1 GCA_905210885.1 uncultured Eubacteriales bacterium
ACCGCGAAAACTTGAGGATTACACTGTTAACCGTGTGAAATTTACCGAGGAAGAAAAGAAACGGCACACCGTTATAATTCCCCAGATGTCACCCATACACTTCGGAATGTTTGAAGCTGTTATGCGTTCATGCGGATACAACGCGGTTGTATTAAAGCACGCTACCGCGCAGGACGTTGAGGCGGGACTAAAAAGCGTTAACAACGATGCATGCTACCCATCAATTATGGTTACGGGACAGCTTATAAACGCATTTACAAGCGGCAAAGTCGACCCGAACAACACCTCCGTTATGATATCCCAAACAGGCGGCGGCTGCCGTGCCACAAACTACATTGCATTTATAAGGAAGGCCTTAAAGGAGGCAGGATACCCCCAGGTTCCGGTTGTTTCAGTAAATCTTTCAGGTCTTGAAGGCAACCCCGGCTTTAAGATTACGCCAAAGCTTGTTATAGGACTTATAAAGGCATGCGTTTGGGGCGATTTGCTTATGGCGGTTTCCATGCGTGTGCGCCCGTATGAGATAAACAAGGGCGAAACGGATAAGCTGTGTGACAAATGGACTTCCCGGTTATATAACGGCTTATTAAACGGTGAAAAGCTTAAAACAAACGACATAGCGGATAAAATTATTGCAGATTTTGACGCCGTTTCCATTGACGAAACGGTGAAAAAGCCGAAAGTCGGCGTTGTGGGCGAAATTTTGGTTAAATTTCACCCGGACGCAAATAATAACATTGTAAGCGTTATTGAAAACGAAGGCGGCGAGGCAGTTATGCCGGGTCTTGCGGACTTTATGCTTTACTGCCTTTTCAATAATAATTTTAAACACAAGCACTTGGGAACAAAAGCGCGGACAGCGTTTCTTTGCAACCTTGCAATAGAAGGCCTTGAAAGCTTCAGAAAGCACGCCGCAAAGGTTATGAGGTCAAATCCGAAATTTGCCTCCCGTGCGCCGAGCCACATTGCGGATATAGCAGAAGGTGCAAAAACCGTGCTTCAGCTTGGGCACTGCACAGGCGAAGGCTGGTTTTTAACAGGTGAAATGGTGGAACTTATAAAAAGCGGTGTTCCGAATATCGTATGCGTTCAGCCATTTGCATGCCTTCCGAACCATGTAACGGGCAAGGGCATGATAAAAGAACTGCGACGGCAATATCCGCAGGCTAATATAGTTGCTGTTGACTACGATCCCGGCACAAGCGAGGTTAATCAGCTCAACAGAATTAAGCTTATGATTTCCGTTGCCTTTGAAAACATGAAGAAAGGTAATAAAAAAGAACATGCAACTGTTTAAAAGCAGGCGGTCGTCTTTACAGCGGCCGCCTGTTTTCACATATATTGCAGAAAATTTCCCTAATGTGTCAAAAAAACAAAAATACAATCAGCCGTTTTCACTGTATAATAAACGTGTACAGAGGAGATACGGTACTGAAAGGAGCCGTGATACGGCATGAATAAAAGACAGTATGATATTATTAAAACTCTGTATAATAACAGTGAATTTGTTACACTGAGGTTTCTTGCAGACGCCATGAATGTGTCGGTAAAGACAGTAAGAAACGACATAGCGGCGATAAAGGAGCAGCTCCCCCGTGAGGACATGCTCGAAACAAAGCCGCATGTGGGCGTAAGGCTTACGATGACCGAAAACGAATTCAAAAGCTTAAGTAACGGAGCAGATGACAGCGAACGTGAAATTATGTTTTTCATATTCCGTCACCTGTTCAAAAACAACAGTTTGACAGCACAAAGGCTTGCACAGCAATACTACATCGGACGGATTCAGCTGGACAAAATTCTCGAAAAAGCATCGCATTGGTTTTCAAAAAGACATATAGTATTTGAAACAAAGCGCGGCAAGGGAATTTCGATAATGTACAGTGAATTTAATTACAGAACGGCGCTGTTATCCTTTGTCACAGAGTACGCAAAAGAGTTTTCCGAACTCATCACAATGCGCGAACCGCGCTTTGCGGCGATGGGCAGCATGGAGTACACAGCTCTTTGTGCAGCTCTTGACGGTTTTGACGCAGACAGAGCGGCAAAGGCGGTTTTGGAAACCGAAGCCGAATTCGGGCTCAAGCTTAACGCTCTTTCGGAAGTAAACCTTCTGTTTTTCGTTTCGCTGAGTATTGTTCGTTCAAGAAAAGGCTGCGAGGTGTCAATGCCGAAAACGGTTAAATGCCCGGCTGACGGAAAATCAGACGCGCTTATGGCAAAGTCGCTTTGCAAAAGGCTTGAAAAAGAATTTAACACAACCTTTTCGGACGAGGAACTTTCATATGTTACATTTGCGGTTGCGATTTCCGAAATAGCGGACTTTACCGACGGCGAGCACAAACGCAGCTTTGAGCTTTCAAACTTCGAGCTTTGCAGGCTCACCGTAAAGACGGCAAACCTGATAAGCGGTGCCGTTGACGTTAACTTAAGCACAGACAGATTTTTCGTAAATCACATGCTGACCCAGCTTAAGGTAACAATCGCAAGGCTTAAATACGGCATTAACTTTAAAAATCAGCTTTTAAGCCAAATTAAAGAAAAATACCCCAACATGATGGCGGCGGCGTGGCTTTTGAGCGGACTGTTTGAAAAGGAATTAAAGCTTGAATTAAACGAACACGAGGTCGGATATTTCGCCCTTCATATCGGCGGCGCAATAGAACGCCGGATTTCCTGCCTGACGGCATGCATTGTATGCGACTACGGCATAGGAATTTCCCAGATACTGAAGGAAAAAATAACAAGAACCATTCCCGGGCTAAAAATCACTTCTGTTTTTTCCGTCCGCGATATCAGAAGCATAAAAAACGAAAAATGCGACTTTATTATAACCACAACATCTCTTTCCGGCTACAGAATAAACCGGGATATAGTAACTGTCGGACATCTGCTGACGGAAGACGATATAAAAACACTTGAGGACTACATGAAAAATCTTCGCTTAAAAAAGCGCGGCGGTATACAGAATATTATACCCGGAACAGGGATTTTCAACAAAGAATTATTATTTCCCAAATGCGGCATAATAGATAAAAGCGAGCTTTTGCATATGCTTTGTCAAAAGCTTGAGGCTCTCGGTTATGTTACCGCCAAATTTGAAAAAAGCGTTTTTGAGCGCGAGGCGGCAACCGCAACAGACATCGGACACGGCTTTGCAATCCCCCACGGATTAAGCAAATACGTAAACCGTTCGGCGGCGGCGTTTGTTTCCCTCGAAAAGCCCATACAGTGGACAGAAAGCGGAGAATACGCCGACATCATCTTCCTCCTTGCATTTGACCTTGACGAAAGCGAGGAAACAAAGCAGGAAATAATAAGCTTTTACAAATCAATCGTTACGTTCACAGAGGACGACAAAAGCTGTGAAAATTTGCGTAATCTCACCGATAAGGACAAAATAATGGAAATACTGAAGTTTTGATAGGAGGGTTATTATGGTACAGGTAAGCTACACAATCAAAAACGAAGAGGGTCTGCATGCAAGGCCTGCATCAGACTTCTGCAAAACCGCTTCCGGCTTTAAAAGCAAAATAACGGTTATAAAAGACGGCAGCGAGTACGAGGCAAAAAGCATTTTAATGGTTTTGTGCATCGGAGCGGTTAAAGGCGACACCATCGAAATCCGCGCCGAGGGCGATGACGAACAGGCGGCAATTGACGCACTGATTGAAACTTTGGATTCGGAGTGATAGTTATGAAAATCATTAAAGGAATCCCCGGAGCGCCGGGCATTGTTTCGGGCAAGGTTATTTTCTTTGAAAAATCCGCCGGAACAAAAAAATCCGCGGATATTAACGAAGCAATAGAAAAATCCCTTGAAAAGGTAAGACGCCTTGCAAAAAAGACTTTGAACGACTTAGGCGAGGAGCAGGCAAAAATTTTCTCCGCTTACGAAATGCTTTTGGAGGACTGCACGCTTACAGACCCCATAAAGTCGGCAATTGATAGCGGCACACAGCCAAAAGACGCCGTTACCTCGGTAACGGAAAGCGTTGCGGCAATTCTTTCCGGCAAGGGAAACGAATACATGCGTCAGCGCGCAGACGATATACGCTACATCGGTCAGATGCTTATTGATATGTTAGACGGCAATGACACCGAATTCTCATTCCCCGATGACGGCGAAAAGTACATTGTTGCGGCGCACGAGCTGACTCCGGT
>CAJLYO010000179.1 GCA_905210885.1 uncultured Eubacteriales bacterium
AACAGCCTTTTTCATGTGAATGAAGAGAAATACTTAAATAAAATGATTTCTTTTTCCGACGACGGAAAAACGTGGACAAACAGCACCGTAACGTGCGCAAAAATCGGCGAAGCGACCGAAAGCGAAGGGGTGTATTATCATCATTTCAGAATATCGTGCATTCCTGAAATTCCTGCCCGATATGTACGGTTCGGAAGCGAGCTTCCGGGAAATTATCAGCTTTTTGTCCACCGCGCAAGACTTTTCGGCAGGACGGCATTTAAATTTACGAAACAGCCGCAGCTTTCAAAGATGGACGGAAAATACAGTGCAAGCGCAGATTTTATAAGCGCATACGGCGGAGAAAAGGCAATTTTGGCGGTATATTCCGGAAATCGGCTTGTTTCATGCGCGGTGCAGGATTTTGAACAATCCGGCGAGGTTAAAACAATTAACTTGTCGGCAAACACTTCGGCGGACGGAACAGCGTACGCACGGCTTTATATATGGACTGACGGCTTTGCACCGATTTACATTACGGATAACTATAACTAAGGAGAGTATGATATGATAAAGCACCAAACAGGCAAATACAAAATAATAATCGATGAAAAGCCGGGCTGCATAAGCTCGCTGTGCATGGAGGGCAAGGAGTATATTAACCGCCATGCCGAGCCACTTTTTCAGATACAAATTCGCGATGAAAATCTTATGACAAGTGTTGTTATCGACACCTTCAGCGGAAAACTTCTTCAAAGCAAAAAAAGCGGTAAGCAGTACCGTTTGACTTACGGAGATTTTCAGATTAAAGGTCTTGAGGTTACCGTTATCGCAACTTTAAACGACTGCATAAAGTGGGATATAGATATAGCGGAAAGCGACTGGTATTACGTAGAGTGGATAGATTTTCCGCGGGCATCCGTGTCAAACGATATAAAAAGGAGCAGCGGATTTTCTCAGGTTATATGGAGCTTTGAAAACGGAACAGCCGGGAGAACAAGCTGCGTTCACAGGCGCATTGACGGTCAGCAGACTATGTTTGATTATACAAAAATACCTTCGCTTAAAGATGTATACAAGGATTATTTTCATGTAGCAAGCGCTGTTGAACCCAGGGATTTAATCCACTATAAGGATTTGATTCTTACTCAGTTTGACGAAATTACCTCCGAAAACAGAATGAAACCGGTGAACATTCACCCCCGCGAGGACATCTTTTCGTGGACGGGAATGGACAGAATTGTGGAGTTTGCCGAACAGCATAACCTGCGTGTGCGCGGTCACGGTCTTGTATATGAAAAGGTGCTTCCCGATTGGCTTTACAAGGATGAGGACGGCAATACAGCCTCAAAAGAGGTTGTTATGGCGCGTTTGGAACGCCATGTTAAAACAATTGTGGGGAGATACAGGGGCAGAATTCATTCATATGATGTTGTAAATGAAGTTTTCGGTCATGAGGACTGGGACACACGTGAGTTAACACGCATATGCGGTATAGGTTTTGTGCCGCTGGTATATAAATGGGCACACGAGGCAGACCCTGACGCCATACTGATTTTAAATGACAATTATCACACAATACCCCAAAAGCGCAAAAATATTTATAAATGGGTTAAAAAATGGATAGACGAGGGTGCGCCTATTCACGGTATAGGTTTTCAGGACCATCTGTTTTTGGACACTGACCTTGAGGCTGTTGACGAAACGTTTAAACTGTTTTCCACCATACCGGATTTTAAGATATATGTAACGGAGCTTGATATCAGTGCTTACGCCTTTGAGGATTATACAAGCCGATACCCCGATTATATGATTGACGAAATTAAGGAACTTGTTGCAAAAAAGTACGGCGCGCTGTTTGATATTTACAGAAAGTATGCAGACCATATCGAAACGATAGGTTTTTGGAATGTATGCAACAAGCGCACATGGCTTGACGAATATTATGTAGCCGGCAGAAAGCACTATCCGCTTCCCTTCGGCTATGACGGCGAACCCAACGGAGCATTTTACCGCATTATCGATACGGAAAAGACCTTGCCCCGATGGGATAAAAACACAAAAATGCCCATTATCAGAAAGAATAATTATATTATTGATAACGAAACCGATACGATTACTGTTAAAGGAAATAATATTCATGATGAATATGAAAACATCGATATAAAGCTTTATTCCGATTTCGGAGAAAAGAAACTTATAACCGCGTTTACGGACGACATCGGGACGGAATACAGTTATGAAATGAGCCTTAAGGGCGGCGCGGTATATGACGGCAGCACTTCGCCGGATTACATTCTTGAGGTTACCGGCGATGACGGCATTGTAAAGCGTGATTACTTCACGTATTATACAAAGCAGGAGGCAGAGAAGTATTACACCGTTACGGATACACTGCGTGATTTTTCAAAGGTGTGCCGTCAGGAAAACTGTGTTATAACCGAGAGCGGTATCACCCCGCGATGGTTCTGGGGCAACGGCAGCTTCGGTCCGGCGGCTTTGGTGTACGATATCCCGGAGAATTTCTGTGCGGAAAGCTTTGAACTGCACATGCGTAAGGGCAACGGATTGTATTATAATGTTTATATTTCCGGTGATGATGTTACGAGCCGGCAAGGGTTAACTGGACGGAGAAAGAGGGATATCACTCCGGCAAAATAACAAATCTGTCGGATAAAACAAAGTACATAAAAATCGATTTGTCGGAAGGACTGCCAACGTATTGGTGCGAATATAAATCGGCGCTTTTGTACGTAAAGCTTACAACAGCAAAGGAGCAAAATAAATGAAAGAAGTACTGGTGATATTCAAAACGCACCTTGACCTGGGGTTTACCGACCTTGCGGAAAATGTGCTTAAAAATTATCTTGAAAACTACATACCGAACGCGATAAAAGTAGGGTACGAGCTTAAGGGCACAGGCACGGAATTTATCTGGACCACCGGTTCATACCTTGTAACCCAAGCCTTAGCCCATGATGACGGCACGGTTGAGCGCGCGATATGCGACGGCATAATCCGCTGGCACGCTCTGCCCTTTACCACCCACACCGAGCTTATGACTCCGAAGCTTTTCGACTACGGCGCTTCCCTGTCCTCTGCTTTGGACCGCCGTTTCGGCAAAAAGACAATTGCCGCAAAAATGACTGATGTTCCGGGGCACACAATTGGCATGATTCCGATTTTAAAGCGCCGCGGCGTGGAATTTCTCCACATAGGCGTAAACCCGGCAACGCCCCTTCCGGATGTTCCGCCGTTATTTAAGTGGCGCTGCGGAAACGACGAGATAACCGTGATTTATCAGGGGGACTACGGCACCGAAACGGAAATTGACGGCACGGTCATATACTTTGCCCACACAGGCGACAACAGAGGTCCCCAGTCCGCCGAAAAGATTGTTGAAATATTTGACGAAATTAAGGCGAAATATCCCGGATATGTCGTAAGGGCGGCAACCTTGGAGGACGTTGCACTAAAACTCCGCGATGTCAAAAACCTCCCGGTTGTGGACAAGGAAATAGGCGACACGTGGATTCACGGTGCCGGCACAGACCCGAAAAAGGTTTCCATGTACCGCGATTTACTGAGAAAAACGGCTGACTTTGACTATGAAAAATATGATTTAAGCAACAGCCTTCTTGCAATACCGGAGCACACCTGGGGCAAAAATCTTGACGTATTTTTCCACAATGCCTCAGACTATTACGAAAAAGACAGGCAAAAACCACACAACAAAGAGGGCGTTGAAGCGCTTGAGCAGTCATGGGCAGAACAGCGAAACTACATAACCGCCGCCGAAAAAAAATTAGGCGTTAAAGCCGAATACGAAACAAACCTCCCCGATTTAACCGGCTTTGCCGACTCCGAACCGTTCAAGCTTAATTTCAGCATAAGCTGGCAGGTGTATGACGCATGGGACTACGAGCGGTACAAAAATGTGTATTTGCGGTTTACGAAAGAAAACATCGGCTGGGCAATATGGGATAACATAAAACAGGGTCTGCCCGACGATTACAGCGGAAAAATATATGATGCAAAGCCGTACAGATTCTGCAAAAACGGTGATAAATACATAGTTTTCTTTAAATTTGACGATGACGTCGCCGAGAAATTCGGACTGCCCGTTTTCACGGCAGAGTATGACGGAGAAACGCTTTTTGTAAAATGGCACGGCAA
>CAJLYO010000180.1 GCA_905210885.1 uncultured Eubacteriales bacterium
GAGGATTTTCCGCAGTTGCACCTGCCGAAAAACGCGATATGAAGTCTGTTTGCATTTGGTGTTGTCATGGTTTGGTCTCCTTTAATGTAAGTTTGTGCGTACACGCCAAATTAAAATCTGAAGTCGCGCTTACCGTTTTCTATCTCATGCACAAGGGACAAGGTTTTCTCATACACCTTGGGGTTTTGGATACGCTTAACCTCGGTATCCCACACCTTTTGAATCGCCTTTTTCGTTTCCTCCGATGCGTAATCCTGCTGATACTCCTTTAAAGTAAGAAGTGCGTTTGGCTGACAGAAGTTGCAGATTTGTCCGCTCTTTGCAAACTGCATAAACCTGTCGCCGGTTCTGCCTTCACGGTAGCACGCGGTGCAGAAGCTGGGAACATAGCCCTCCTCGCACAGCCAGCACATAACCTGGTCCAAAGTCCGCGTGTCCGTAACGTCAAACTGAGCGGTTTCATCGCGTCCCTTGGCATAGCCGCCGATACCGGTGATTGAACCGCCGCTTATCTGGGAAATACCGATTTTCAAAACCTCGGTGCGTGAAGCCTTTGACTCGCGCGTGGACACGATAAGTCCGGTATACGGCACGGCAACACGCAAAACCGCAACGATTTTCTTAAACGTTTCGTCCGGTATTGTATCATGGAAAATCGTCAGATCCACATCGTCTGCCGGACAGACTCTGGGTACGCTTATTGTGTGCGGTCCCACGCCGAAGGTGTCCTCCAAATGCTTTGCATGCAAAAGAAGTCCGACAAAATCGTACTTGTAATTATAAAGACCGAACAGCGCGCCCAAGCCGACATCGTCTATGCCGCCCTCCATGGCTCTGTCCATAGCCTCGGTATGATATGCATAATTATGCTTGGGGCCTGTGGGGTGCAGTCTTTCGTACGTGGGTTTATGATAGGTTTCCTGGAACAGGATATACGTGCCTATTCCGGCGTCCTTAAGCTTTGTATAATTTTCCACGGTGGTAGCGGCAATATTTACGTTAACGCGGCGGATTGCGCCGTTTTTGTGCTTTACGGAATACACAGCGTCGATACAGTCCAAAATATACTCAATAGGGTTATTCACCGGGTCCTCGCCGGATTCCAGGGCAAGGCGCTTATGCCCCATATCCTGAAGTGCGGTAACCTCCTCAATAATCTGCTCACGCGTGAGTTTTCTGCGCTCCATATGGCAGTTTGAATGATGGTAGGAACAGTAAAGGCAGCCGTTTACGCAGTAATTTGAAAGGTAAAGAGGCGCAAACATAACAATTCTGTTGCCGTAAATTTTCTGCTTTATATCGTGCGCGGTTTTAAAAATTTCGTCATTGATTTCCTTATCTTCGCACAGCAGCAGGGCTGTTGCTTCCTTATAATCAAGTCCGCCGCAGTTTTTCGCCTTATTTATTATCTCTGTCAAAAGCGGCTTATTATTTTTATTTTTCTCGGCATAATCGAGAGTTTCCAGAATTTCACCGTCGTCGATAAATTCAACGGCGTTTTTTGATTTACTGTTGTACATTATTTTCCCTCCTGCTTTTGAGTATACATCGTTTTGCACGAAACGTCCGGCAGCATGCCGATTTTCCCTGCCATGGTGTTTATCGTTTCGCTGTCGGCATCGACAATCACGCTTATTACGGACACGCCGCGTTCTCTGTGGGGTATACCCATTCTGCCGATTATCGCACGGCTGTAGCTGTGCAGAATTTCGTTAACCTGCTCGGCGGAATCCAGATTTTCCACAATTATTCCGATCAGTGCAATTCTTGTTTCCATAAAAAATCTCCCTTCACACAAAAAAGTCCCTGCGCACGGGCAGGGACAACACATATCGCTCATGCGCCTTTCCGGTCGGACTCCCTTCCGGTCAGTACGGTTTTTCTACATTGTATCATATATTTGTACAAATTGCAACAGTTTTTATTGACTTAGGCGCACTAACATGTTAAAATTGAGGTGATTGGGGGTTTTTTGATGAAATTATTAAAATCGGTATCAGCAGCAGTAATTGCGGCGGCGCTTTTATGCGCCGGTGTCAGCGCCGATTGCATATACGGCGGAAAAGTGGAGTACGGCAACAGTTTTCCAAAACTTAAGCCGCAAGAAAGTGAAATAATGCTTATGTCGCTGGAAAACAATTTTGGCGCCGAAATTGACGCCTGCATAAAATCCCGCTCGAAAGATGGTGTGTACGCCGGGGTAATCGAGGGAATATCGCAGAGAATCGGCGAAAGCAACAATAACTTCTGCGACAGACTGACGGCAACGGAAGATTTTAAGAAAATTGACAGCGAATACATGGAGTTTATTTACAGAAATCCGCAGTACCTTTATGTGTACACGGGATACGAATTTGCATATTTGCCGAACGCTGCCGCAAACTCTACGGAAATCTGGATATTTCCCATATATATAGAAAGCGTAACGGAAGAGAAAACAACAGAGACAACCGAAAAGGCGAAAAGCATTGTTGCGTCCCTTACATCGGAGGATATGACAGACGCGGAGAAGGCGCTTGTTCTGCATGATTATATTGTTGACAACACGACCTACAACACTCCGGTATCACAGCAAAAGGAGCTATACGGCGACGACTGGATGAATTTTACGGCTTACGGTCCGCTGATGAACGGCACGGCGGTGTGCCAGGGGTACACGCAGGCATACAATATGCTTTTGAACTTATGCGGAATAGAAACCCGTTTTGTGGTAAATGACAAGGACAAGCACGGCTGGAGTCTGGTAAAAATCGGCGAAAACTGGTATCACACGGACACAACATTTGACGACCCGGTCGGCACGGTCGACCACGTAATGCACGACTATTTTTTAAATTCCGACAAGGCAATTATAGGAACATACGGGCACAGCGGCACCGATAACATAACGGAAACATGCAATGACGACAAGTATAAAAACCCTCTTTACTGCTTTAACAAGGCGGACGGAGTTGTGAAATATCAGGACGGCAGATTTTACGCAAACAGATATTTGCTTTTGAAGGACAACAGAGGTTATATTTCGGATATTTACGGTCTGGTGCGCGCGCCGTATCAGAGCATGATTTACTTTGACGGCGACAAAACCAAGCTGTACAGTCCTCTCGACTATGTTTCGTGCACATTTGACGGCGCGGATTACAAATTCTCATCACAGGCGGAATATGACGGCGCAGGCACAGACGGCTTTAACACAAAAATTTCGCCGCTTAATACCGAATACGGATACGCCGAACCGGTTACGACAGAAAATTTAAACGGCTCGCAGGTTTACATAACGGGAAGCAATCTTGACGGCAAGGTATTCGCCGTACTGTACAGCGGCGGCAAGGTCACGGGCGTATGCACACCGGAAATCACACGGTATAACGGCTTTGCACGGTGCGATTTAAGTTTTGCAAAGACAAACGGCGCGGAAAGCGCGGCAATATTTATGTTTGACGGTACAAGCTTTTCGCCTGCTGCAAAGGCGATTGAAATAAAGTAGTTTGGCGGTATACGGTGCAAACAATGCATATCCGCCCCCACAGATATCATATAAGGAACACCCGAGTTATAAAATCACCCTGAAAAAAATATAATTAACCGGGGTGATTTTTCATGAAACGGTACATAATAATAACCGTTGCGGCGGCGCTTTGCGCAATGCTTGCGATTGTGTTTATCTCGGCACGTCCCGTAAGCGACACCTACGCGGCGCAGCAGCATTTAAAACAGTTGGGCTGGAAGACCCGCGACATTCCGGAGGAAACGGAAACGGTGGTTATAAACGCCGACGCGGTGCAGTACATTAAAATGCAGGAGGAATACGGCTACAACTTAAAGCCGTATTTGGGCAAACCGCTTTTGCGCTGCACCTTCCGCATAAAAAACTATCCGGAAAGCGGCGCGGTGTATGCAAACGTACTTATATATGAAGGAAAAGCCGTCGGCGGCGATATTATGACAAGGGCGCTGGACGGATTTATGAAAGGGTTGTATTCAAAAGATGGAACGAATAGATAAAATTCTTGCAAATATGGGTTTCGGCACAAGAAAAGAGGTAAAAAAGCTTGTGCGCAGCGGCGCTGTCACTTTAAACGGTGGGGTTATAAAAAATTCCGATATAAAAATAGATGAATATAAAGACGTTCTTGCGGTTTTCG
>CAJLYO010000181.1 GCA_905210885.1 uncultured Eubacteriales bacterium
ACGCTGCATATCACACTGCCCGGAATATCGGCAACGATTGTTACAATGCTGCTTTTAAGAATAGGTAATATTTTAAATGTCGGCTATGAGAAAATACTGCTTTTGTATAACGATTCCACAATGTCTGTCGCAGACGTTATTTCAACTTATGTATATAAAAAGGGATTGATTGATTTAAGCTGGAGCTTCAGCTCGGCTGTGGGACTGTTTAACTCAACGATAAATCTTGTTTTCTTAATAGGCGCAAATCAAATCAGCAAGAAAATTGCTGACATTTCTCTTTGGTAATTATAAATTATATATAAATTAAGGAGGACTTTTAAAATGTTTAAAAAAGGTATGTGTTTACTATTATCGCTTCTGATGATTGCGGCGGTGATTCCCGCTGCTGCATCAGACGGAGCATCGGCAGAGCCTCTTGCGGTTGAAAGCAGGTTTACGGACGCAATTTCACTGCCGTCAGGGGATATAAGCGTTGACGGCAATAACGGCTGGAGCATTTCCGGCAGCGAGATGACAGCATTACAAACTGCCGACCCGCAGAACGCACAAAACAAGGTTGTTAAAATGGAACGCAAAACATTTGACGGCACAGCGTCCGTTACAAAGAGCCTTGACGCACAAAGCGGCAAAAAGAAGGTGTCCGTCCGCTTAAACGCAAAGGATGCGCAAAACAGCAAGCTGCAAATTTCCCTTTGCGGTGCAACGCTCACATTTGGTTTGGAAAACGGAATTGCAGCAATAATCTCCGGAACGGAAACTATGCAGGGCGCGTATGACGGATATAACAGAACCGGTTATCTCGGCGCATATTCAAAAACAGGCTGGTTTGAACTGGGAGTTATTGCAGATACGACAGAAGGAAGTATGGAAGTTTTTATAGATAATAAGAAAGTTAATGCGACAAAGCTTGCCGCAACGGAAGCTTTGTCCAATGTATCATTTTCTATTGCTGAATCTGCCGGTATTTGGTATGCGGACGATTTTAAGCTTTCAAGCTATAATGACGGTTCGGCGGACGATTCTGTAAACAGCGCGGCATGGCAGACAATATGCGCCGAGGATTTTAAAAATATAAAATACAATTCGAATGGTTCGCTTGTAGATGTAGTTGAGCGCATTCTTGTGCAGTCATGGAGAAAAAACGGAATACAATTTTGGACAGGCAAGGACGGTAACAGAAGCCGACCCACAAATGTCGGCGTAAGGTCGCAGTATAAGATAATCGGTGAAAACGGGTGGCTGCAGCTGGAACGCCAAAGCGGTAAAACGAGCAGCGAAACCGATTGGCCGTATTACAACTTTTTAACATCTTGGAATTCTCTCCGTGAGCTTGGCGGCAAAAGCTTGGTTAGCTTTAGAATTTACTCGCCGAAGCACAGCTCATCTGATACGCGTTCGCGTTATTTCGGACTTGTTGATAAATCGGGCAATCAAGTTATAAAAATGAGTGTTTTAAAAAACAATTTGGTAATAAACGGAATTAAAGGAACGTGGTTTGGAACTATAACCAGCGGCAATACTGTTATTACTCTTTTGACGGACTGGGATAATAAAACTATATCGGTATATTCTAACGGAACATTGTTAAATGACTTGAGTAATGTTTCATTCGGTGATAAAATAACAAGTGCAACATGCGCACCGGCAAGGCTGTTTTTCGGCTTGGACAATTCTGTTACGGTGTATGATGACCACACTTATGTTAAGGATATCAAGATTTCACAGTGGAACGAGTACGCGGTTTCAAGCTTGTGGACAGAGAGTGTTTCAGATGATTTGGAATGGAACACAATACTTGATTCAGCTATTAACGGTGCACAGGATTGGACTTCAAACGGCAGTGCGGTTTGGGCACAGGAAAACGGCGACGGCATGATTAAATTAAATTCCGGCGCTGAGGCTGTAAAGAGCCTTGGTTCAGCGGAATTAAGCGGTCTTGCGGCAGTAAGCGCCGAGATAAAAGCAAGCGAGGGCAGCGCTCAAAGCATAAGCCTTTTAAACGGCAGTGATAAGCTTGCCGAAGTTTTAGTGAACAACGGAAAAATCACGGCAAACGGCGAAGAGCTTTCCGGTATTACCGCGGACGAGTGGTTTAAACTCACAATCGCGCTTAACACCAAAACAGGAAAGTACTGGGTTTATAAAAATAATCAGCAGCTTAACACGACAGGTCTTGACGGTACTGCAAAAGCTGTAAATGCGCTGAGCTTTGCATGCACAGACGGTACAGGATATATAAATAACCTCTCCGCAGGCACAATGGAGGACGCAGTATACACAGTCCGCGACGTTATTATGCAGAAGGCTGACGGCGAATTTGCCGGAGCGGTAGAAAGCGGCGTAACGGTTAAAACTCTTAAAATTGCAAAGGGCAGCGACGCAGAGGGTGCAAAGGCTATTGTTGCAATTTACGATAACGACAGACTTGCGGCTACAAAGGCGGTTGACCTTTCGGCAGGCTATGACGTGGGCAGCTTAATCACGCTCCCTGTTGATATTGCCGCACCTTCGGACGAGGGCACATACAGCGCAAAGGTGTTTATCTGGAGCGATATGGAAAACGCACGACCAGTTGCAAAGGCATATGAAATTACACCGAGAAAAACAACGTTATTAATTGCAGGCGACTCCATTGCGCAGACCTACACATGGTACTGGCATTATCCCATGACAGGCTACGGTCAGACAATCGGCAGTTACCTTGACACGGATAAGGTGTAGATAAATAACTTTGGGCTTTCCGGCAGCAGCACCGTTACATACGAAACAAGCGGACAGCTTGAAAAACTTCTAAACGCCGGACATTCCGGTGATTACATGACAATACAGTTTGCGCATAACGACCAGGGGCAAGGTGTTTCAATTGATGACTATAAGGCTAATCTGAAAAAATATATAGCTTTGGCAAGGGAGAAGGGCATAAACCCCATACTTATTACATCTCCCATAAGACGTCCCAATGCCGGCATGGCAACCCTCGGCGAGTATCCGAACGCTATGAAAGCGGTTGCATCGGAAACCGGAACGCCTGTAATTGACCTAAACAGCCGCAGCACCGAAATTATGACGGCTGCCGGAGATGAGGGTACGAAGCTTATATACATGCATATAAATGCAAACGACGAGCGCTATTTTAAAACTGCCGACGGCAAGGACAATTACTCAAATTCCCAGTACAATAAGTCAACGCCGACAGCTGATAACACGCATTTTACCGTTTACGGTGCACATTTGCTGTCACAGGCGATTGTGTCGGAGCTTGCCTCCCTTGAAAACTGCGGTTTAAGCGCATATGCAATGCCGGATAAAACTGATCCGGAAATTTTTAAGGCAAAATAAAAATCGGGGGTGTTTTTGTGGCAAAAAGGTTAATATCTGCCGCAATGGTCTGCCTTTTACTGCTGAGCATGGTTCCGGCGGTTTTTGCAGAAGAAACAAATACATATTTAAAAGAGGATTTCGCGTCATATGATACCGGCGCGGTTCCGGGCAGCTTGATTTGCGAAAACGGAGGCGGCTCCGTGCGTGTAGAGGAGCTTAACGGCAATAAGGTTCTTAGCCTCACTAATGACACGGACGGCGTATATACAAAAGTTTCAAAAATATTTGACGAAATATCCGGGCTTTCCGTTACGGCAGGGCTTGCGTTTATGCAAAAGGAAACCACCGTCAGCGGTAACGTCATTCTGGAACTTTCCGGAAGCGACGGCACGGTAGTAAGCATAGAAACGTTAAACGGTGACATAATTTACCGCACCGGGGAAAAGACATATGAAGTGCTGGTGAAAAAATATATTCCGAACTTTTGGTATAACATATCGGTTGTTGCGGATTTAAACGCGGCAAAAGCCTCAGTTTATGTTAATCAGGTTCGTGTGCTATACAGGACAGAGCTTGCAGGAAGCGCGGCAAAAATTAACACTTTTTTGTCCTACACCGCATATTCACCCGGTTATTATCTAGATAATCTCGTAGTATCGGCGGCGCAAAAGCCCGAAAATATTGCCATAACCGGTGAAAGCGCCGTAAGTATTCCCCGAAGCGGCAGCGCACGGTACATATATACGGCAAGAGTAACGAACGAGCTTGGACTGGGCGTACAGACGCCGGTGCGGTTTAGTCTTACGCTTGACG
>CAJLYO010000182.1 GCA_905210885.1 uncultured Eubacteriales bacterium
TTCCCTACACAACAATTAACGGTATTCATGATGACAAAAACAATTGCCCGGCATTTTGGACTAACGGCTTTTGGCCGGCGCTTATGACGCTTATGTATTCGGTGACCGGGGAAAAACAGTATTTTGATACGGCAAAAAATGCCGTGAAAATGCTTGATAAGGCGCTGTTTACATACGACGGCTTAAACCATGACGTGGGCTTTATGTGGGATATTTCCTCCGGCGCTTTATACAGATTAAACGGGGACGCCGGCGAATTAAACCGCCTTATGATAGCCGCAAATCATATGATGGGCAGGTATAACTGCTGCGGTGAATTTTTCAGGGCATGGAATGACGAGGGAACGGAGGGCTGGTCAATAATCGACTGTATGATGAATTTGCCGCTTTTATACCGTGCTTCTGAGATAACGGGTGATAAGAGATTTGCCATGGCGGCAATGAAGCATGCGGACAAAACCGCAATGTATCATGTCCGCGAAGACGGCTCATGCAGGCATATTGTCGAGTATAACCCGGAAAACGGTGAGTTCGTTAAGGAGCACGGCGGTCAGGGATACGGCTGCGGCAGCTCGTGGACGCGCGGTCAGGCATGGGGCATATACGGCTTTGCAATGTCCTGCCGCTTTACAAAGAAAAAAGAGTATTTGGACACCGCAATGAAAATCGCCCGGTATTTTGCAGAAAATATCGGCAATTACGGCTATATAACTCCGTGCGATTTTAAACAGCCAAAATTCCCGGAAATAGTTGATACTACAGCCGCTGCGTGTGCGGCATGCGGGTTGCTCGAGCTTTCGGCTCATGCCCCCGAATTAAAAGAGCTTGCGGAAAAAATGATACTTGCACTTTATGAAAAACACTGCGACCTGAGCGAAAACAACGATGCAATTTTGCTTGACGGAACGGAGGCATACACGCGCGGAATACATATTCCCATAATTTACGGCGATTATTTTTTCACAGAGGCAGTATGCAGGCTTTTGGGATATGACGCTGATTTTATGTGGTAGGGAGGATTTTTGTGAAAAAAATACATTTGCTTTGTAACGCACATTTAGACCCGGTGTGGCTTTGGCGCCGCACCGAGAGTATGGCAGAGGCTATGGCAACATTCAGAATCGCCGCAGATTTTTGTGAAAAATACGACGGGTTTGTTTTCAATCACAATGAGGCGGTTTTGTATGAGTGGATAAGTGAGCACGATCCAAAACTTTTTGAAAGAATTAAGAAACTTGTAAAGGACGGAAAATGGGTAATTATGGGCGGTTGGTACCTTCAGCCCGATGAAATCATGCCTTCCGGCGAAGCAATAATACGTCAGATTTCGGTAGGCAAAGCCTTTTTTGAAAAGCATTTCGGAGTTTTTCCGAAAACTGCCATGAGTTTTGACGCCTTCGGTCATTCAAGAGGGCTTGTTCAGATTCTGAAAAAGTGCGGTTATGAAAGCTACGCATATATGCGCCCGAGAGATACCGGGTGCCGTCCCTTTGTCTGGGAGGGTTTTGACGGCAGCAAAATTAATGCATTTAAGCTTTTCGAGTGGTATAACACACCGAAGGGGCATGCTCTTGAGCGGATAAAAGAATATATTGAAAAATACCCGGAAAGACAGGTTAATCTCATAACCTGGGGTATAGGCAATCACGGCGGCGGTCCAAGCGAAAAGGATTTGAATGACATTAATAATTTTATCCGTGAAAATAAGGAATATGAAATTGTTCATTCTGATTTTGATTCGTATTTTTCCGAGCTTGACGATATACGGGAAACCGTTTCGCAGTCTCTTATGCACTGTATGGTCGGCTGTTATACCTCAATGTCAAGAATTAAGCAAGGGTACAGAAGTCTTGAAAACAAGCTTGAGGTGTGTGAGAGAATGTTGTGCCAAAGCGGAATTTTGTATGATGCCGAGGAACTGAAAAAAGCGGAAAAAGCCCTTTTGTTCACTCAATTTCATGATATACTGCCCGGAACGGCTATAAAGAAAGCGGAGCAGGACAATTTAAATTTATTGGGCTACGGTGACGAAATTGCCGAAAAATTATCCGCTGCGGCATTTTTTAAGCTTTGCAGCGGGCAAGCCAAGGCGAAGAAAAACGAAATACCCGTTATGGTTTATAATCCGCATCCGTTTGCCGTTGAAGGCGACTTTGAAGTTGAATTTAACCTTGCGGCTCAAAATTACGCAGACGACATGTTTATAAACGTAAAGGTAAGGGACGAAAGCGGCGGCTATGTGCCGGCGCAAAATGAAAAGCCCGATTGCACCATGAATTGGGATTGGCGCAAAAAAGTTGTGTTCCATGCAAATCTGAAGCCGATGGGAATAACGCGCTTTGACTGCGAGCTTGCAGAGGACTACGATTACGTAAAAATCAAGCCATACGCAGAAAACGATACTCATATTATACTCTCCAACGATAAAATAAGCGTACATATCAGCAAAAAAACCGGTCTTATTGACAAGTACTGTGAAAACGGCTCAGATGTAATAAACGGAATCAGCCTGAAGGCATATAAGGATAACGAGGATCCGTGGGGAATGACCGTGGACGGATTTAATGATTATTCGGGTGATTTTACGCTGCTTTGCAACGCTGAAGCGAATAAATTCCGCGGTTACCCCGATGAAAATATCCCGAATGTGTCCGTTATTGAAAACGGAGATGTCAGAACCAAGGTTCAGGCAATATTTGGTTTTGAACATTCATATGCGGTTATAACATACATTTTTTCAAAAAACGAAAGCTATGTTGATATTGACGTAAAAATGCTTGCCAACGAACCGGATATGATGTTCAAGCTTTGCGTGGATACGGCGCTTGATAAAACTGCCCAAGCCTACGGACAGCAGATGTTCGGTACGGAAAAACTCAGAAATGACGGAAATGAGTCGCCCTTTCAAAAATGGAGCGGTCTGTTTTGCGGTGACAGCAATGTATGCGTACTAAACAGAGGCAATTATGGCGGAAGCGCAAAAGAAAATATGTTGTATGTAAATTTGCTGCGCACCGCTGTTTACTCCGCCCATCCCAATGAGCTTGGCAGACCGACTGCACCCCATGACAGGGTTCACGAACATATGGACATGGGCGAGCACGATTTCAGTTTCAGAATTTGCGCAAATGCAAAATATCCCGACGCCTTGGCTGAGGTATTTAATAAGGCTCCGTACGTATTGTCGTTTTTTCCGTCCGGGGAAGGCGAAAAACCGTCTGACGGCTTGACGCTCGATAACAGTCATGTAATGCTGTCGGGGTATAAGAAGCACAATGACGGAGCATTGCTGCGCCTTTACAATTCATCGCCCTTACCGCAGACCTGCAAAGTTTCTGTTTGCAATAATTTGTATGAAATAAGCTTTGGCGGTTTTGAAGTTAAAACATTTGCGGTAAACGGCAATTTAACCGAAACAAACATGCTGGGGGAATAAAAATGAAAATATGTGACCTGTTTAATGAAATGCTGACGTATTTCGGCGAGCTGTACAGTCCGGAATACAGAACATGCGATACTTTTAAATGCGGCAATCCGGATTCCGAGATTGCCGCCGCGGGTGTAAGCATGTTTGCGACGCCTGATGTTATAAGGCAGTGCAGCGAGAAAAATATAAATTTTTTAATTGTACATGAGCCTATGTTTTACAATCATTTTGACGATGTTGTTCCGAATGAAACGGCAAGGCTTAAAAAAGAGCTTGCGGAAAGCCTGGGGCTTACGATAGCGCGGTATCATGATTATGCTCATATGACAAATAATGATATGATATACAACGGTGAAATAAAATATGCCGGTTTGGCAGGCGAAAAAATTGTATGTGATATTCATGCGGTTAACAGATATCTGCTTGATAAACCGCTGACGGCAAGGGAGCTTGCATCGGTTCTTGAAAAAAATCTTGGTATTAAGCATATAAGGATTGCAGGGTGCGCCGATAAGCCGGGCAGGAAAATCAGCTGCTGCTTCGGTACACCGGGGCACGGCGAGGAGGAGCTTGCGGAAAACGACTTTGTTTTAACAGGGGAAGTATGCGAGTGGCAGCTTGCCGAAACGGCGCGGGATTATGCACAGCTTGGATACAACAAAGCAGT
>CAJLYO010000183.1 GCA_905210885.1 uncultured Eubacteriales bacterium
GATTATCTTGTTAACATTTGTGGCGCACTGTGACAATTGTCTGTTCCAATTGACTACAGATGTTTGTTTAAAACATTAACTACCTTAACTCCTTTGCGGCAGGCGTAGTCAATAGTATTTTTTGTGCCGCTTTTTTCG
Source organism: uncultured Eubacteriales bacterium (assembly GCA_905210885.1). Lineage (GTDB taxonomy): Bacteria > Bacillota > Clostridia > Monoglobales > Firm-18 > CAJLYO01. The sequence continues at coordinate 139 of CAJLYO010000183.1, forward strand.
CCGTTCCAAACAGCTATAACAAGATTTGAATTGTCAACCATAAATTCATTTCTTTTCTGGTAGCAAGCTTTAAAATAGTGTTTACATATTATCTGTGTATAATCGGCATTGTCAATTATATTTTTGCAGCGTTTTTCTTCGCGTTTAGTCTTTCTTTTTTTCAAAGCCGGGGTGTGGTATGGCACAGATAAGGTGCAAAGTGCTGTTATGATTTGATTTTTCAAGTATAATTTCCGCTGCCCATATATCAACACCTGGAGCCATACCCGTTATAAATGTTGTAAAACCATTTCCTATCGCCATATCAATAGCCTTTTCCAAAAGGGTCTTTGTTTCTGCTTCCGAAAGACCTAATTTTTGGGGGCGATGTCCTGTAAGGCAGCAAGTGTGCAATTGTTTTTGACTGTCATTCATGTTTTTTCACCTCAGAAATATTATAACAAAATTCCAATTATTACGCAAGCGCGTATACGCATAAACGGAACAAATTGTAAAATTATACTCATAAGGAAGTGGATTTATGGGTATTAAAGATGCAATTGTTTTACGCATTAAGGAATTATGCAGGCAAAAGGGGATAAAATACAACACTTTGGCAACCAACTCAGGCGTTACACCTTCAACAGTATACAGCTTGCTTGACGAGGACAGGCGTGATATCGGTGTTCTTGTGCTGAAAAAACTTTGTGATGGTTTGGACATTTCAATTTCAGATTTTTTTGATTCTGACATATTTCGCGATTTGGAGCAGGAAATCGAATAATTATTATAATTCGACCCCAAAAATTCATACTTTTTGGGGTCGAATTTCCGGAGATTATTTCGTAGCATGGAATATTCCAGGTGCTGCTGATATTGTCTAAAAATCTGCCGACGAGCTTTCGCAAAGAGGACGCAAATCGGTGATACCGCTGCCGTCGGCTGTCTCCCACAGGAAGGCAGTTATTTTTGTTGCATTATTTGTATTTATTTGTATTCCGTCATTTATATCGGTACCGTTAACGGTAATGAATTTCTTTTCGGTTTTGTCAAGCTTCAATGTTTTTACGTCCAAAAGTTTGCTGCCGTTATAGCTTGCCACGAACAGTACTGCCGGTCTGTCGAGGTTAAATACAATTATACTGTCTTTTGCGACGTCCAGCGCGGTGCTGTTAGGGTTAAACCACTTCGCGGTAAGGGTAATGTTTTCATTTACCGGTTTATCAAAGTTGTACGGCACGCCGTTTGAATACCAGCCCTCAAACACATAGCCGTCATCACGTTCGGGAGTTGTAAGCAAATCGGGGTCCAAAACACCGCCGCATTTTACTTTTATAATCTGAACTTCGCCGAAGTTTCCGGGGTCGGCTGTGACCGTATAACAGGGAACAAGAAAATGCATATTGCTTTCGCTGTTATATACAACCATATACCCGCCATCGTCCGATTCAATGAGATTTGTGCGGTTGTTGCCGTCACTCCACGAATCGCCGCCTTTATATACTATGCCTGTCGGTTCGTCAACAGTAGGTGTTTTGCTTACGGATACACCTATTTTTGCATCGCTGCTGACGGAGGTACGGAATTGGAACATTTTTCCGTTATTAAGATAGAGGTTGTTTGCCGAGTCGTCAACAGATGAGGTGTTTCCGATTATTGACGTGTTTCTGTCGATTTCAAGTTCACGTCCGCTGTTGCCCTTGTTTAAGTAGACGCCGCCGCCCTTTGGAGCACTGTTTTTTGTTATTTTTGTTCTGTTAAGTATTAAAAAATAGTGGTAATCGCCGGTTATATGCACACCGCCGCCTTCGTTTGTTGCAGTGTTGTTTTCAATTTCACATTTTTCGTTTGAGATAAACGAGGTTGCAGCCGTGGAAATTCCTCCGCCGTAAGCCGCGGTGTTACCCTTTATGTAAGATGTGCTGTCAATATCCTGACGCTTGGCAATCACAAAATACGTACCTGACGTCACACGGATACCGCCGCCGTTTCGGCTGCAGGTGTTTTCACTGACTTCACTGCCGGATAAATTAAGCCGACTGCCTGACTTGGCGTAAATTCCGCCGCCGTCAGTGTTGGAAAAGTTTTTGCATATTCTGCTGTCATATATGCTGGTAACCGGCTCGCTTTTGTTGCCACCGTCAATATAAACGCCGCCGCCGGAACCGGAGACAGAGTTATCGTGTACGTAGATATTAAGTAAGTTCGAATAGATATTGTCCGCAACACTTTTTATATAAATTCCGCCGCCGTTTATAGCTTTGTTGTTGCTCAGGTTAACATTATCGATTTTCATTACTTTGCTTGTTTCTGTAAATATAGCACCGCCCAGACCGAGAGTACCCTTAACCGTGCCGGTCGCTGTGTTTTTATCGGCTTTAATATTGCAGATCTCCGTTGTCGTACTGCCCTTTATGTGTATGGCTCCGCCGTTTATTGCACTGTTTCCGTTCATCTCGCCGCCGTCTGTAAATATTTTACCGTTTTCTACGGATATCGCACCGCCGGAACCGTTCGGTGCCTTGTTATTGCTGATGAATCCGCCGTGCATAACAAAGGTTCCGCCGTTTACGAAAACACCGCCGCCGTTTGAGTTCGCCACCGTGTTATCCGATATGCTGCCGCCGTACATAATAAAGTTGCTTCCCGATTGGCAGTTTACTGCGCCGAAACGTGTTGCGTCCTTCGCTGCCGAGCCTTTTGCACCGGTGATTTTGCCTGTTCCGGTGCAGTCGCACAGTACAAATTTCTGACCTTCGCCGACACGTACAGTCGGATAACCCTCTTTGTTTATCGTCAGTGTTTTGCCGTTAAGGCAAAGATATACGGTGACGTTGGTAATATTAAAAGTGTCTTGTATTTCAATATCGTTTTCAAGATATAAGTATACTGCCGTTTTTGAGGTGTCACTTACCGTGCCGGCTGCGGTGTCGCCGTCCCACGCATGCCAGGTTACGCTTCCTGTATCCTCATGTTTTTCGGTACAGGCTGTATCGCCGCATACACAGTGGGTGTGCGTTTCTTCGCTTGCGTATGCCGCAAACGAGGTCATAAGCAGTGCCAAAAATACCGCGAATAGTTTTTTCATTCTTTAACCCTCCGTTTCGCTGTTCGCTGACAGTTTAAAATCAAATTTCATTTCCAGCATTGCAAAAAGCTTATGCATAACATCCGCAGCGATTGCCTTTATATCCAGCGCCGCAATGAAAGCAAGCACACTTTCCTGTTCTTTTTCCGGTACTTTGTATATTCGCATTGCCGCCGTTAAAAAACGGTTTAGCTTATGTTCAAGCGGAAAATGAATGTCGCATTTTCTTGCCATATAGCTTCGCATAAGCCCTGCCGTACCGATTTCCATTTCGTAAAAATCGCTTTCGGCATAGTCCGGAAAGGCTTCGCCGAATATCTGCTTTAGTTCCGCCGTTGTACGCAGATAAATATATTCCGCCGTTTCAGGCATGGTGTATGCCTCTGTGTAAATTTCCCGCAGGTTTTCATTGAACTCTGTGAGAGTAAGCTGTATCGCCGTTTCCGCCGCATAGGTGTAAACCGGCGGCAGACTGCTGTCTTTAATGCTTCTTGCTGCATCAAATTGTCCGCCGAACATTGTCTTCGTAAGCTCCATTAAAACAGCGTCTTTTGTCGGGAAAAAATTCTGAAAGCTGCCTCTTGTAATGCCGGCTTCCTCTGTAATCTGAGTAATGGAGGTGTTTTTATAGCCTTGTTCCAAAAACAGACGGACACATACGGTCAGGATTTTTTTCCTTGTTTTAATACCGTCTTTTCGCATGTTATTATACAATTCTCCTTTATAAACTAATACGCATATTAATTATAACCTGTAATTTTGTTTTTGTCAACCGGTATGCCGAAAATGGGCAAAAAAACTCGGAACAGTTAACTGTTCCGAGTTTTTTTACTGTATAGGAAATTGCGTTTTTTGAAAAAGTATGATATAAT
>CAJLYO010000184.1 GCA_905210885.1 uncultured Eubacteriales bacterium
CCGCAGCCACGAAATCGATATGCAGGTGGGAACAGTGGACATCGGCGTGCGCGTAGAGGTCAGAAACGAGGTTATGGACTTTCTTAATAAGAATTTGTATGAAGCAAAGCTTGTGTACCATACCCCGACCTTTGACGATAAGGTGCGTACATTTTGTTCAAATCCCAGCGGTGAGGTTGCCACAGAGTATTATGAAAACGGACTCGCGGTTGTAAACGGTCACGCGTACAAGTCGGCGGACTATAAAACAGACAACACAAATTTTGCACTGTTGGTTTCAAAGAATTTCACAAAGCCTTTTAAGACGCCTATCGAGTACGGCAAGCACATCGCGCTTTTGGGCAACATGCTCTGTGACGGAAAAATTCTTGTGCAGACCTACGGCGACTTCAAAAGGGGCAGAAGAACAACGGAGGAGCGCCTTGCGCGCAATAACCTGCGCCCCACGTTAAAGGACGCTGTTCCGGGCGATTTGTCACTTGTTCTTCCGTACAGGATTATGCTTGATATTGACGAAATGCTGACGGCTCTTGACAAGGTTACACCCGGTATTGCTTCGGAGGAAACGCTGCTTTACGGCGTTGAGGTTAAATTCTATTCAAACAAGGTTGTTGTAAATGACAAGTTTGAAACAAATATAAAGGGACTTCGCGCAATCGGCGACGGAGCTTCCGTAACGCGCGGACTTATGCAGGCTTCGGCAAACGGAATAAGCGCGGCGCACAGCATTTTGGGAATATCATGAGAAAAGGACTTATAGGACTAAACAAAAGCGAGCAGACACCGTGCTGTGCAATTTGCGTGTACTCCGCGGAAAATGATGACGGTATGATGTGCTCAAAAAGAAACAAGCCTACCGAACCTATGAAAAAATGCCGAAAATTCGAGGTTGACATAATGTCGTTGGGTGCAAGAAAAAGACGCATTTTAAGCGATGATATAAATCCTGACGATTATTCTATCGATTAGGCAAAAAGCAATTTTGTTATATCTCTTTACGGTTGAATATGTTAAAATACATACTATACGGAAAGGGAGTGGCGATAATGCTTATTACGGACAAAGAAAAGCTTTCGGCATACGAAAGCAGATTCCGCGTATGGCAGGGCATACCGGGGATAGAGGTTACAAAGGGCGGCAGAATATTTTCGACTTTTTATTCCGGCGGCACAACGGAAGAAAACGAAAATTATGTTGTACTGTTAAAATCCGATGACGGAAAAAACTTCGGAGAGCCTGTCGCCGTTGCATATGATAAAAATCACAGGTGTTACGATTCATGCCTGTGGATTGACCCGTGCGGCAGACTGTGGTTTACATGGTCTTATGCTCCGGACCATGCAGTTTACGGTGTAATCTGCGATGACCCGGACGCAGACAAACTCGTATGGGGAAAGGAATTTAAAATAGGCAACGACGTAATGATGAACAAGCCCGTCGTTTTATCTACGGGAGAGTGGCTTTTTCCGATTGCTGTCTGGAATTACGGTATACGTGTCATTTCCAAAAGATTTGATACAAATGACCCGGAACGCGGCTCGTTTGTGTATAAAACCTGTGATAACGGCTTGACATTTGAAAAACTCGGGCATGCTGATGTTAATCAGAGGTGGTACGATGAGCACATGATAATTGAGCTGAAAAGCGGCGTGCTTGCAATGTATGTGCGCACATTGTACGGAATAGGCGTGTCGTATTCCTACGACAGGGGGGCGACATGGACCGAAGGCAGAAATTCAGGAATCGGAGGACCGTGTTCAAGGTTTTTTATACGGCGTCTTAAGTCGGGGCGGTTACTTCTTATAAACAACGCAAACACAAGCACAAGAAACAATCTTACCGCGATGCTTTCAGAGGACGACGGAGCGACGTGGAAGTACTCTCTTATGATAGACGAAAGAGATGATGTTTCGTATCCGGATGCGAAAGAGGCAGACGACGGATATATTTATATAACATATGACAGGGAGCGAGGCTCTGCTTTTAATTCCTATAAAGAGGCAAGAGCGCAGGCGCGGGAGGTTCTGATTGCAAAAATAACCGAGAACGATATAATAAATGGCAGCGTAAGCAAAGGCGGTTATCTTAAGGGGATAATTTCAAAGCTTGGCGACTACGAAGGCAAAGCGGATTTATATGCCGGAATTAACGAGCAGATTGCGGAAAATCTGCTTTATGACGAAACTGACAGGATAATACCTGCACTCTTTGAACACTTTTCGATAAACTGCATGAATATGCATAAGATAGACAATGAAAAGCTTGACGCACTCATCGATAAAATGGAAAGCGGCGCGGATAAGCTGACTGTTTTGCGCGAAATTATCGAACTTGTCCGTTCCGTTACAGAGGTCAAGCGTGCGGTGGCGCCTGTTGTGGAAAGGGTAAAGGAGTATATAACGGCAAACACTCATGAACAAGTTTCGGTTGGGAAAATTGCGGACAGGTTCGTAATGAGTAAATACTATCTTTGTCACCTTTTCAAGAAGGAAACAGGCATTACAATTAAAAATTACGAAAAGAGCATCAGAATTTCAAAGGCGAAAAAGCTTTTGATTGAAACAGACAAAAGTATAGCCGATATTGCGGCGGAGTGCGGTTATGAAAATGCGTGCTGGTTTTCCGAGCTTTTCGTGCAGTCCGAAAAGCTTTCGCCCGGCAAGTACAGACAGCTTTTGAAAAATAATCCCGGGCATGAAAAAGACGTAATCTACAACAGTATGCTAAAGCATGTTAATTTTTTAAAAGACCTCACGGTGCTTGAGAACGAAAATCCGGCAAATATTGTGACCATGCCGGACGAAAAATATAAATTTCTCCACGAGGCGGCTGTAATATACTATGACGGTGCGCTTTTTGCCGCATGGTACAATAACAGGAAAAATGAACTTTACGGCGAAACTCCCATAAGATTTTCACGTTCGTTTGATTTGGGAAAGACATGGGAAAAACCGCAGACGGTTGTAAATGACGAAAGCGGTAAAATCATGTATTGTCCGCCGGTTTTCGGAATATGCGATAACAAGCTTTACATGTTTTTAAATACCATGGTTGCCCCGGATCATATTCATTCCCTTGACCTTTATGTTTACGGAGATGACGGAAAATTCAGCCTTGTAAGCTCTAAGCCGATACCATTTAAGCTTAATACTAATGTGTATACTCTGCCGGACGGAAGGCTGATTATGCCGGGCAGAGTGGGTGAGCTTGACGGGTTTCCGAATATTCCCGCCGTTATGATATCGGACAGCGGAAAGATTGACGGCGAATGGCGAATAGTTAAAATACAAAATAACGGGTATCTTGCGGACGGCAGCGAGCTTGTACACCCGGAAGTTTCGCTTATAGTTTCGGACACGGCAATTCATGCGTTTTGCAGAAATGACTGTCATAATGTTCCCATTCTTTATATATCAAGGGATAACGGCGAAAGCTGGAGCGAGGCATTGACACATGATATTCCTCTTGGGGCATGCAAGATATATTCCGGGACATTATCGGACGGCAGAAATTATATCATCGGGAATATCGGCTCCGCCCGTGAAAAGCTTGCGGTATTTTTAAGCAGAAAAAATTCAATGGATTTTGATACGTGCATTGTCTTAAATGACGGATATTCAAAGAAGCTTGGGTTTGGGTGTCAATGGCATTATCCATCGGCATGTGAATACAACGGCAGGCTTTATGTTATATACACAGTAACTCTTAACGATAAAAACGAAAGAGGAGCAGTTATTTCGGAGATATAGAAAAATGCGGAACAAGATGAGTTCCGCATTTTTTTCGTTTAGGCAGACGTTACGATATCCGAACCCGTTTTTTTTAGGTGAATTTTCCGTATTACTACGTCAAAATACTCGCTAATCCGCCGGGATTGCCTGTGCTTTTGCCGTTCCTTGTCAAACAATAAACAGTTGCTCCGAATGAAATTTTTATGATAAGCTTTTTACCGAAATGTAGTGGGATATTTCCTCTGACGGCGGATATCCGAAATATTTTTTGTACCCTCTGTAGAAGGTTGTATAATCCGAAAAT
>CAJLYO010000185.1 GCA_905210885.1 uncultured Eubacteriales bacterium
GCCTCTTGAAAGGGGCGGTTTTAAGATACTTGCCGCATCAATTGCGCCTTCTGCCGCACCGGCACCCACAACGGTATGCAGCTCGTCAATAAACAAAATAACGTTTTTGCTTTTTTTCACCTCATCAAGAACCTTTTTAAATCTGTCCTCAAAATCGCCGCGATACTTTGTACCTGCAACCATGGCAGACAAATCCATTGCAACAATTCTTTTATCGTGAAACTCCTCCGGCAGCTCACGGCGCACTATACGCTGAGCAATCGCCTCCGCAATGGCGGTTTTTCCCACACCCGGCTCGCCTATTATACACGGGTTGTTTTTTGTTCGGCGCGAAAGTATGTTAACGGCGCGCTCAATCTCTCTCGTTCTGCCCACGACCTCGTCAAGCTCGCCGATTCGTGCAAGGTCCGTTAAATCTCTGCTGTATTTATCAAGATTTGGTGTATGTGTGCGCCTTTGAATGTCGTTATCGTATAATGACGGCATGCATTTTTCCGACAAAACGTCATACATTTTTTCGGTTGAAATGTCCGCCGCCTCCAAAAGTCTTAAAGCAACACAGTCACCGGAACGCAAAATAGCCATAAGCACATGCTCCGTACCGGCAAGCTTTCCGCCGAACTGACGGGAAATATCGTATGCACGTTCGGTAATTTTTTTTGCGGCAGGAGTATAGCTTTTCTTTCTGCCGAAATAGTCATATCTTATACTGTCCTCCGGAACGCAGCACATACCCACAAGCCCGGAAAGCTGTTCCAAAGCGCTGTCCTCGTTTAACCCGAAGCTTTGCAGGGTTTTTGCGGCAATGCTGCCGGTTTCGCGGATAAGCCCGATAAGTAAATGCTCGCTTCCGATAACGGTGTGACCGTTTTCCGCGGCATACTCCTTTGCGTAATACAAAGCCTTTGCGGCATAGTCGTTAAATTTATTTTCAATTCCCATACATTTCACCTCTTGAAATAGTATAACCGCGTTTCTATTATTTTACCATATATTTTCATAAAAACAAGTATTTTTTTGAAAATATACAGCAAAAAAAACGGAGGTTAGCCCTCCGCTTTTTTGATTTCCATGTAAAATTCAACGCCATCCTCGGTATTCTCCGCACCGCAGCTTGTGCCGTGCCCGCTCATTACCGCTCTCACAAGAGAAAGTCCGATTCCCGTACCGCCGTAACCGCGCGTGCGTGATTTATCAACTTTATAAAAGCTTTCCCAAATCTTTTGGAGCTCATCCTCTGCAATATGCGAGCCGGAATTATAAACCTTAAGAATAACGCTGTTTTGCCCGGCTGCACATGAAATGCGGATTTCGCCGCCCTCATTTACATAGTCTATTGCGTTTATAATAAGATTATTAAGAGCGTCGGACAATGTTTTGTAATCGCCGTAAACCTCCGTTTCGGGCACGTCAACCGACAATCGGGCATTTTTATTTGCAATGCTTATTGAATGTTTTTTTACGGTTTTTAAAACAAATTCACGCAGGTTAAATACGGTTTTATGCATTTCCTCCTTGCCTGCCTCAAGCTTTGCAAGGTTCAAAAGCTCCTTTACCATAACGCCCATGCGCTCCGACTCGTCTTTTATCACACTGCAATAGTAATTTTTATCCTCCTCACTGCCGGAGATATTGCGCTCTAACCCTTCGGCATAGCTTTGAATCAGGAAAATCGGCGTCTTAAGCTCATGAGAAACATTTATAATCAGATTTTTTCTCATTTCATCGATTTTTCGTTCCTTTTCTATCTCATGGCGCAAATCGGAAATATTACGCTCAAGCTCCTCGGAAAGGGTATTAACGCTTTCGGCAAGGGTACCCAGCTCGTCATTTGACGACACGCTGCATTTTGCGGAAAAATCAAGTGCGGTCATTTTCTGCGCTATATCCGTTATATTGATAATCGGCGTTGAAATGCGCTTTGCAAGCATGTATGAAACTATACCGCAAAGGATAATTGCCACAACGGAAAACATAAGGATAAAATATATGCTGTATCCTAAATTCTCCTTTACAAAAAAGTACGAAAGCATGGCAACCATATATCCGCCGTTATCGAGTCTGCCGAAAAAAATCATGGAATCGGGCGGTTTTGGGCTGTCGTCCTCAATAAACATATATCCTTTTTCGGAAAGTTCTCCGCCGTAACTCTCAATTATACCTCTGCCCTGCTTCTCAAGCATTCTGTCATGCCCGAAACCGCCGGAGGCAACAGTCTCCAGATTTTCATCCGTTACATAAAGGCGGATATTATAGCTGAAATTTATGTCATCGGTTTTTTCGGCTATACTTTGTGCCGTCTGCCCTCTTAAATCGTTGAAAATCTTTACCATCTGACGTTCCTTGGCATTTATAACAAAAGTTTTGTAAAGGGTTGCTGTTGCCGTGGCAAGCAAAATTATAAAAATAATCACTATGGAAACAAAGTGAAAAAATATCTTAAACAAAAGCCGTGACTTTTTCTTTTCCGCCGTCATATTTACACCTCAAGCTTGTAGCCGTAGCCGCGGACGGTTTTTATCATATCGCCGCCGTCTCCCAGCTTTGCCCTCAGATTTTTAATATGCGTGTCAAGTGTCCGCAAATCACCGTAGTAATCATATCCCCACACAGCGTTTAAAAGCTGCTCACGCGAAAGGGCGATACCGCGGTTGCTTGCAAGATAAGTAAGCAGTTCAAATTCTTTGGGACTTAAATCCACCTGCGTTCCGCCGCTTTGTACACTTCTTCCCAGTTCGTCAATTACAACACTGCCAAGGTCCATTTTCCCCGAAAGCTTGCTTTCAAGGTTTCTTTTCAGCAAAGCCTTAACCCTCGCAACAAGCACAACCGGGCTTATGGGTTTTGTTACGTAATCATCGGCACCGGTTTCAAAGCCGTAAATCTGGTCACCATCCTCAGCCTTCGCGGTAAGCATCATAACGGCAGTATTCGGAGAAGTGTCCTTAATATGCCGCAAAACCGTCCAACCGTCCGCGACCGGCATCATAACGTCAAGTATAACCAAGTCAAAATCAGCTGTGTTTTCATTAAAAATAGATATTGCCGCACCGCCGTCCGCAGCCTCGGTAATTTTAAATCCCTCGCGTTTTAAAAAATCGGATAAAATACGTCTTATGCGCTCGTCATCGTCAACTATCATAATACTTATCATGATAATGCTCCTTTACTTAAGTGCTGCCACAAGGACGCGGATTCTTCCGCCCTTATCCTCTGTCTTATCATAATACGCCCTTACGGTGTACTTTGTCAAGTCCGAAACCTCGCTTACGGTGGTCTGCATGTAGGAATACCCCGAAGCCTCTATAAACGCGCTTGCGTTTCCGTCAAGCTTAAATTCGCCGGTATTTGTCGTAACTATACCGCCGGAAATGCTTTTTATCTGACCTGAAAGCTGCTGAGTTGGGATAAAACCTTTAACGTTTCCGCCGTCCGTAATAACGCCCACACCGCCGCCGATAGTGATATTTTTACCGGCAACCGCGCCGCCGTCATATTTGTAGGACGCCCAGCTGCTCATAACTGAAAACCCCTTCAGGGCGCCGCCTTTTGTTGTTTCCGCAGAATATGCCACACCGTAATCGTACATATCTCCGGTTACGTTTACAAGATACAGCTCCGAAATTTCGCCGCTTGAATTTTTGCTGAAATATGCAACCTTGCTTGCCGGAATTTCCAGACCGTCAATTCTGCTTAAATATACCTTTGCATACGCCCCTGTTTCCGATGCGCTTGTGGTTGCAACATCAAGAATATTTACGTCCTTTGAAAGCTTGTTTGCGCCCAAAGTGCAGTTTTTTGCGTAAATCGTTCCGTAAACCGTAGTAGGTCTGCTTTTTGCCGCAGCGGTTGCAACGCCGTCCCCGTTAAAGGACAGCGTTACAATATTATTTAAAAAGCTTTCGTAATCGTATGCAGTGCGGTAGTCGGCGGAGCTCCCGTCAGCCTTTACTATATTTACGTAGTATGACGAAACCGCATTTCCGTCAGAGGTAACAAACTGCTTTGTGCCCGTTTTCTGCAAAT
>CAJLYO010000186.1 GCA_905210885.1 uncultured Eubacteriales bacterium
TATTGGAATTGCAAACAAGGAAATCTTGAAGATTTAATTGACAAGTATGCTCCCAACATTAAAAAGATGCTGAAGGAACGTCCGGATATAAGAAAAGCAATAACCACACCAGACGGTCATATTTATGCTTTGCCTATGATCAGCGATGTGCGGTATGCACAGCCTTCATATGTTGCATGGTTTAACGGTGAGTGGCTTGAAAATCTGGGAGTATCTGAGGTTCCGGATACAATTGACGGATTGTACGATTTGCTTGTAAGATTTAAAAATGAAGATCCCAACAGAAACGGTATAGCAGACGAAATTCCCATGTCATCAGCGGCACTTTTCGGTATAAGGGATATTATTTTAACGGGCTTCGGCTTCTTAAACAGAGGCATAGAGGTTCACGACGATAAAGTTATATTTACACCTGCCGAGGAAAATTACAAGCATTATTTGGAGTGGATGCACAAACTTTATCAGGAAGGCTTGCTTGACAAGGAGGTCTTTACACAGACAACACAGCAGTGGTCGTCAAAGGGGCATGATAATCTTGTAGGTCTTGCATACAACTCAGGTCCGCATCTGTACTACGATGTTAAAAACAATGAGTACGAAAAATACAAGGCTCTTCCGCCGCTTACAAGTCAGTATAACAGCAAAAAGATTTATCCGAAAAGCTCGGGGGTGCTCAGAGGTACATTTGCAATTACCAAAAACAATCCTTCGCCCGAGGCAACAATACGCTGGGTTGATTATATGTACAGCGATGAAGGATGTTTGCTTGCAATTACCGGCGGCGAGTGGAAATACAGGGATGAAACAAAAAAGAAAATTGATATAAAATTCCCGGTTGGCCAGGAGGGCGAAACTTACCGCGGCGGTAAATTGACTCCGTACTGCGGAGGTGCATTGCCGGTATGGTACAAGAGTGATATATATTCAATGCTTAATGACGATTCCGCAGATTATCTTGAAAAAGTTGTTGCAGATAACTTTGAGGGTCATATGCAGGTAGCATTTCCTCCGATTTACATGGAAAATGAAGAGCAGAAAGAATTGCAGGTAATGCTTACGGATATAAATACATATGTTGACCAGATGGAGGCCAAGTTCATTTCAGGTCAGACAAGTCTGGATAAATGGGATGAATATATCAATGAGCTTAAGATTATGAATGTTGACAGAATGATTGAAATATATCAGGGGGCATATGACAGAAACAACAAGTAAATCAGGTGATTAATATGAATTTCAAGGCAAATTTTATTACATATGACGGCGGATATGCAAACTCCCCTGTTTTCCGCAAAGTTTTTAATACGGAAAAGAAAGTAAAAAATGCACAGCTTTATGTATGCGGTTTGGGGTTGTTTGTATGCCGTATTAACGGCGAAAAGCCTGATGATACAGTTGTCCTGGAGCCGGCAGTTACGGACTATAATAAAAGGGTTTTATATTGCAGCTATGACGTAACGGATAAAATCCGCCCCGGTATTAATAATATCGAGGCGGAGCTTGGCCGCTCGTTTTATTGCATGCAGACAAACAGTGCGTGGGGATGGGAAAAAGCACCGTGGAAAGATAAGCAAAAGCTTATGCTCCAGCTTGACCTTACCTTTTGCGATGGAAGCACCGAAAGCATAATTACGGACAAAACATGGGAGGCAGCACCGTCGGCTACAGTGTTTGACGACTTTTATATCGGGGAAATATATGATTCAAGATTAAAAGGCAATGAAGAATTTACACCTGCAATATATGCGATGCCGCCTTTGGGCAGACTATGCCTGCAAAACATGGAGCCGATACGCATAAAAGCGCATATAAAGCCTGTTTCGGTATTTAAAAACGGCAATAATACCGTTTTTGACTTCGGAAAGGAATATACAGGTATGCTGCGGTTGGAGGTTACGGGCGAAAGCGGCAGGGAAATAACTTTTTTATATCAGGAAAAATTGCTTGCCGACAACTGGCGAAGCAACGGTGTAATTGAATCCGTCATTCAAAAAGATGTATTTATCTGCAGCGGCAAAAAAGAGATATGGACAAATAAATTTACATATAAGGGGTTTAGATATATAGAAACGGAAAATCTTCCGGAAGACGCCGATGTTTCAATTTATTTTGTTCATAACGATGTTGAAAAAACAGGTAATTTTCAATGTGACAACGAGCTTATAAACTGGATATATAACTCGGCAAACCATACCGTTTTGTGTAATTTGCACGGTATACCGACAGATACGCCGGTGTATGAAAAAAACGGATGGACAAGTGATGCATATCTTATCACACCGTTTATGATGCATAGCTTTGATATGACAAAAATGCTTGAAAAATGGCTCGATGACATTTTTGACGCACAATCGTATACGGATGAGATTCCGCCTATTGTTCCGTCAACCGGCTGGGGAATGGAGTATATAGACTATGGCTGGGATGTTGTAAGAGGTATCGTGCCGCCGTGGGATATCGCTTGTGTTGCAATACCTCTTTGTATGGCTTTTTACTATAACCGGGCGGATATTTTAAAAAAGCATTACGGGGGTATGAAAAAATACGTTGAATTTATGCTTGACAGGGCAGATAACTACTTGTATAAGTTCGGTTTGGGCGACTGGGTATTTCCCTGGGGAGAAAAGGACGGAAAATGCGATGTTCCGCCCTATGAGGGCCGTGAAATTTCCGCATCCATGTATATAGCATATATTTTAAAGCTTATGTCGCAGGCGGCAGAAATGCTTAAAGAAGAACACGATGTTAAATATTATAAAGAACACTTTGAGCATGCGCGTGAAAGTATAAACAATAAGTTTTTTGATAAGGAAAAACAATATTATACGACAGAAGAAACAACGGAGTACAGACAAACGCCAAATATTCTTGCAGCTGCGTTTGGAATTGTCCGCGAAGACAACGCGCAGAATGTTGTAAAATCAATAGCAAACGATATTATAAAACGCGGAAACAGGCTTAATACGGGAATACTGGGAACACGTTATCTTTTACAGGTTTTAACCGATTACGGTATGGTTTGGCTTATGAGGTTATAACAAAGGAAGAATATCCAAGCTTCGGTTTCTGGAAAAATCTCGGATACAATACTTTGCTGGAAAGCTGGGAGAGCATTTCACGCTCTGTATGCCATTATATGTTCGGAGGCTGTGCGGTATGGCTGTATGACACAATATGCGGTATTAAACCGATTAAAGCAGGTTACGGCGAAGTGAGTATTTCCCCCGAAATTCCCGAAAAGCTCTCTTATGCCGAAGGCAGCGTAAAAACAAAGTTTGGCGATATATCTGTAAAGTGGGAAAAGAAAAACAACGGTATTTTGTATAATATAGATATTCCGAACGGCGTGAAAGCAACGTTTGGAAAAAATAAGGTGCCGCTTGAATGCGGAGAAAATGTGTTCGGACTTTAACACCTTGGAGGGATATAAAATGAAACAGCTTGAATTATTAAGGGCTGAAATGGACAGCAGGGATTATAAGGATTATACCTACGCTTCGGACAGTCTTTTTTATGATGCATTTAAAAAGCATTATGATGATAAACCTATTATTGCAAAAGCAAAGGCACTTGCGGCGGCGCTCTCGGAGCATGAAAAGTTTATATATAACAATGACCTTATCGTAGGCTCAACTGTCGGAGTGTATAAGAAGGACATTAACGAAACAGAGCTTCGGCGCGCGGCGGAAATACGAAACAGCTACGGACGAAATTGGTTTTTAACAAACTCCGACCACTTTGCACCCGACTACAATTATGTGCTTAAAAAAGGCGTGGGCGGAATAATTGAGGACATTAAAGCATCGCTGAGAAAATATGAGGGTGACCGAAAGAAAACCGACTTTCTTAATGCTGCATATATAACTATGCACGGACTGTCGGAAATGATTTACGGTTACGGTACTGCGGCGGAACAAAAAGGCTTTTATGATATAGCCAAAATATGCAAAAAAATATCCAAGCAGCCGCCGTCAACATTCCGTGAGGCGCTGCAGCTTGTGTGGCTGGTGCATATAAGCTTTC
>CAJLYO010000187.1 GCA_905210885.1 uncultured Eubacteriales bacterium
ACAAATCATATTAAATCCCTCCGTATTTTTATTTTGACGAAATCATAAATGCGTCATTTCCGATGTTTTTCGTAAGCTGATACTGGTTGTATGCGCCGATACCGCCGGTAATCCACGTTATCCAGCAGCAGAACCAGCCCAAAACAAAGGCGATGATTTTGTCCACCCATTTCTCATCGGTGAAATTAATGTTAAGCATGCCGTTGTACATTGCAAAGCTTACCTTAACGCCCTCCATCATGCCTATTACGTTGTACCACCAGCTCGATGTATTCTTTGAAAATTCAACCTCCACTCCGCTGCCGATGGGGAAAGCCGAAACGGTGTAGCCCTTTGCCTGATAAATCTGCGTAAGCTGTGCCACAAGCAGATTTATGTCAAAGTTTTCACCTACACTGATAATTCTTGAAGCTGCCATTTTTTATTTACCTCCTTGTATCAAATAATATATAAGTGATTTATTAAAGTGCGGCGTAACTATTTCGCTCCCGGTATAAAGCCTGTAGATATACACCGCAATAAAAAGCATTACGATAACCGCCGCTGCGATAAATTCTGTTTTTTTGCCGAGCCTTCGCGGCAAAACGCGTATATGAACAATGTACAGAAAAACCGGCGGCATTAAAAACACCAAAGGGTGATAGTAAAACGCCGACTTAAAATCCAGGCGCAGAACGCTCACCGCCGCTCTTGTCATTCCGCAGCCCGGGCACGGCACGCCGAAAATACAGCGCATGGGGCATTTCCATACAAAATACAAAAAAGCGAGTATCAAAAACAGCGCGGCAATGCGCAGTATGTGCTTTACCGGTGAACTTAACATGCCATCATTTCCGCCATAACAAGCTCCAGCGCCGTGTACGGCTCGACTGCGCCTGTTTTAATTTTTATGTCGCAGTCGTAGCAAAGTTTCATTACCTTTCTTAAACTCTTTGCATTGCTTTTCTGCGCAAGACCGCGGTACTTTGCGGCAAGCCACTTTCTGTTTGCGGCAAGAAAACTCTCCGCCCCCGGGAGCACCTTAAACATGTATATGTCCGAAACCGCGGCGTAAATAAGCGCCAGAATTTCTGTGGGCTGCTCTTTGTTTATTTTAAATTCCTTAAGTAGTTTGTATGCTTTGTCGCTTTGCTTGTTAAGCAGATTATCCGACATTTCAAAAACCTTGTACTCCGCCGGGACAACCACAAGGCGGTCTATAAGATTTCGGTCTATTATTTCACTTTGCGCCGCCGCAATAAGCTTTTCGCACTCCACATTCAGTTTTTCAAGGGAACAGCCGCACATTCCGATAAGCTCCGCGGCGTCCGGTCGGCTTATTTTCCTGCCGCCGGAAGCCAGTTTTTTTGCAACCCAAATCTGTAAATCCGCCGGTTTTTGCCGTACAAATTCCGTCATTGCGCCGTGGTTTTCAAATGCGGAAATAACGTCTTTTTTCACTTTTGAAATACTGTCCTCGATAAATATAACGGTCAGATATTCCGGCATGCTGCACACAAGCTCCGCTATGCTTTTTGCGCGCGCACTGTCCCGGAGAAAGCCCGAGTTTTTTACAACCGCGGTTTTCGTTTCGCTCATTACCGGGTACGACATAACAAAGCCGGAAAACTGCTCGTAATCACATTTTTCCTCGTCAAACTCCATATAATTAAATTCCGGCAGAGCCGCCGCTGTTTTGCTTTTTATAAGCTCGGTGTAGCTGTTTAATATGAATTTTTCCTCGCCGTAAAACAGGTATGCTCCGCAAAGACCGTCGCCTTTTAATTTTGCCTTAAGCTTTGGTATTGTAAGCTTCAAAGTCCATCACCTTAATGTTTTTGCGCGTATGCCGCCGTTTTTGATTTTAAACGTCACCGCGCCGCACTTTTCCGTATCGTAATCACAGTATAACATATTTTTATTATGTTGTAAACCGTTTTTTACCGTTATTTTATCCTTTTTAATAACAATATCGCCGTCCGTCTTGCTTTTCGGCTCGAAAATTATCACCGCACCGTTATAACTTATCTTAAGTGCGCACCGCCTGCCCTTTTTGGTGCTTGCGTACGGAGTGTATTCTATAGGCGTTATCTCCGTTTCGTCTATTGTAACTCCGTTTGTTTTGCAGTACTTTACCGGGTACTCCGACTTTGCCCGCTTGCCGTCGTGTTTCGGCATGCAAAGCTTTAAAATTCTGGTTTTGGGGAGAGATGTAACCTCCTCGGCAAAGTCCGTTAAAAACATAATGTCGATTGTCGTAAGCTTGTTTTTCTCGATGTAGTCCGCCGCCGAGTCTATGTCGGCGGTACATATTATGTTTTTACCCCTTTTGGTCTTAATATGGATAACGTTTTCTCCGTCATTAAACACCGTGACTTTGGGCGACGCCTGAACCCCCGTGCAGACAATGCACAGTATAAGCCCGATTGACACAAAAGCCGCCGCCGTGCGCCTTTTTCGGGCGAGAGTATAAATGAAAAATCCTGCCGCCGCGGTGTATAAACCGCATATTGCACCTGCGGACGGTACGGGTACGGTTATGCGCAGAAAGTCAGCTTGGGCAAACGCTTTTGACACAAGCAGTATAATGTAGAGAATCAGTCCGTTTATTTTGTTGAATATGGGAATTAACGTGCCCAAAAATCCCAGCGGTACCGCGATGCCCACAAGCGGCGCGCATATTAAGTTGGTGAAAAACACTGACAGCGCCGCAAAGTTAAAGTAGTAAAGGCACATGGGCAGCATAAGAATAAATATCGCACATGTTATGTATGAGATTCTCTTTATGCCGAAGGTAATGCATAAAATTATGGCAAACGTCGCGCAGTACGAAAGCTGAAACCCGGCATTTAGTGTGCAAAACGGGTTTACGGCTGTCAGCACCGCTGCGGAAAACATCAGTGCGGTTAACGGGTCGTATCTTTCATAGGCGGCAGCGGCAAACAGAGCGGTCACCGCCATAATAACCGCGCGCAAAACCGAAGGCTGTGCTCCCGTTATAACCGCAAACAGACACAACATGCCGGTCATGACCGCAAAATACGTTTTCCGAAAGCGCGAAAGCCCCGCTGCCAGAAATGCAAGCATGGATATAATGATGCTTACATGCATGCCCGAAACCACGGTGATGTGGGAAAGACTGCTTTTTGACAGGTCGTCTTTAAGCTCCGATGACATACCGTTTTTGTCGCCTACCGTCAGGGCGGTTAAAAGCGCCGCTTTGTCTTCGGACAAAGACTCATATATCCTTTTTGTGATAATATACCGCGCCCTTCCGGCGAAATAGTATAAGCCGCGGTGTGTTCCCATGGGCACAAGCTTTTTCGGAACTATTGCAAGGTATACGCCTTTTGAGTCATAGTATGACCGCAAGTCCATGCCGCCGTAGAAACGTGCTTTCGGTAAAACTCCGATTTTCCCGATTATTCTAAAGCACTCACCCGGCTCGTAGGAGTAGTCGTCTATTCGCGATATCACGCCCGATACGCGGACGCGTTTCCCGTTTACGGTAAATGTTTTTACAATGACACTGCTGTCAGATGACACAACCTCACAGGTGATTTCCGCTTCTTTGCTGCACAGCCCGAGGCTTGATATGTCTTTGATAACGCCGTATCCTGCGGTGTAGCCGGCGCCGAGAATTACGCACAGGGCGCATAACACCCAAAATTTTGTATGACGGATAAACGCCGCGGATATTAAGCAAAAGCACACGGCGGCGCATATTAAAGCTGTTGTTTTTAAAGAGAACGCCGCAGCGAAAAATGCCCCGAGGGAAAATGCGGCGCACACAAATGCAAGGTAGTACAAAAAAATCCCCTCCGCAGATATTTTATCATATTTTGTCACTGTTGACAATGTTTTTTTAATATGATAATATTGAACCGAGGTGATTAGTATGAGCTGTTTTGAGTGGAGGCTTGCTTCCCGGGCTTTGGGAGTTTTGGGAGGCATACCGTTTGTTATTGCCTTTTGCATCGGCGATATGATGCAAAACCCTCTTACATATATCGGCGCCGCCTTTATGGCAGCCGGTGTAAT
>CAJLYO010000188.1 GCA_905210885.1 uncultured Eubacteriales bacterium
GGCACTGCGGCTTTACCGATGCTTCCGTCAGACAGAAAAACGCTGCATGAAACGGTAGGGTTGCCGCGTGAATCAAGTATTTCCTGAGCAGTTATTTTGGAAATTACAGTATTAATATAAAACACTCCCATAGTTTTATTTAATACTTACTTTACCAGCATGCTCTCTCCCGTCATTGCATTAGGCTTTTTCATTTCCAAAAGCTCCAAAAGCGTAGGTGCGATATCCGCAAGTCTGCCGCTTTCCTTAAGCTTATAGCCGTCCTCGCCGATAAGCATTAAGGGCACAACATTTGTGGAATGTGATGTCTGAACATGACCTTCGTCATCTAACATCTGCTCTGCGTTACCGTGATCCGCCGTTACTATTGCGGCGCCGCCCTGAGCCAAAATTGCGTCAATTACCTTACCCAGGCAGGTATCCACAGCCTCCACGGCAGCTACGGCAGCCTCGAAAACGCCCGTATGACCTACCATGTCGCAGTTGGCAAAGTTAAGTACTATAACATCATAATTCCCACTATTTATCCTTTTTACACATTCATCGGTAACTTCGTAAGCGCTCATTTCGGGTTTTAAGTCGTAGGTTGCAACCTTCGGTGAAGGAATTAAGGCTCTGTCCTCGCCTTCGTACACCTTTTCAACGCCGCCGTTAAAGAAAAATGTAACATGTGCATATTTCTCTGTTTCGGCAATTCTGAGCTGTTTTAACCCTGCACGGCTTATATATTCGCCGAACGTGTCGTCAAGGCGTGTGGGCTTGAATGCAACGTCTACATTGGGCATCGTTGCGTCATACTGAGTGAAGCATACATAGTGAACCGGAAAATATTTTCTGTCAAATCCGTTAAATTCGGGGTCAACAAGCGTTCTTGTAATTTCTCTTGCTCTGTCGGGACGGAAGTTAAAGAAAATAACGCTGTCGTTTTCTTTAATATGCTCGCCGCCTTCTATAACAGCCGGAACGACAAACTCATCGGTAACGTCGTCTTTGTATGATGCTTTTATTGCGCCTACAGCGTCCATTGCCTTAACGCCCTTACCCAAAGCGATTGCCTCGTAAGCTTTGCTTACGCGCTCCCATCTGTTATCTCTGTCCATTGCATAGTACCTGCCCATAACCGAGGCAATTTTTCCTACGCCGATTTCCTTGATTTTTTCCTCAAGCTGTGCCGCATAGTCTGCGCCGGAAGTAGGAGGAACATCACGTCCGTCAAGGAAGCAGTGAATATAAACCTTAGTTAAACCTTCTTTTTTAGCAAGGTTTAAAAGACCGTATAAATGCTCGTTGTGGCTGTGAACGCCACGGTCCGAGAGCAGACCCATAAGGTGGAGCGCGGTGTCGTTTTTCTTGCAGTTTTCAACGGCTGCTATAAGAGCCTCATTTGTGAAAAAGTCGCCGTCATTAATTGATTTTGTAATTCTTGTAAGCTCCTGATACACAATTCTGCCGGCGCCGATATTTGTGTGACCTACCTCGGAATTACCCATCTGTCCTTCGGGCAGTCCTACGTCCATTCCGCTGCAGCGGATAACATTGTTAGGGTAGTTCGCCATGTATCTGTCGATATTGGGCGTTTTTGCGGCAACAACCGCATTGCCTTCAACCTTCGGCGAATAGCCGAAGCCGTCTAAAATTATAAGTGCAATAGGTTTTTTTCTCATAAAAATCAGTCCTTCTTTAAAACAGACTGCACATTGGCAGTCTGTTTGTTAATTATTTATTGTACTTAACAATCTTTGTAAAGTCCGGAGCCTTCAAAGAAGCGCCGCCGATAAGTCCGCCGTCAATATCGGGCTGAGCCAAAAGCTCTGCCGCATTGCCTGCGTTCATGCTGCCGCCATACTGAATACGTGCGATTTCTGCGGTTTCGCTGCCGTAAAGCTCGGAAATTACGTTCCTTATAATTGCGCAAACCTCGTTTGCCTGCTGTGCTGTGGCAGTTTTGCCTGTACCGATTGCCCAGATGGGCTCGTAAGCGATAACAACGTCTTTCATCTGCTCTGCGGTAACGCCTGCAAGACCAAGCTTAATCTGTTTTCTGATATGCTCGGGCATAATGCCTGCTTCGCGCTGTTCCAAAGTTTCGCCGCAGCAGAAAATCGGTTTTAAGCCTTTAGCAAGAGCGGCTTTGATTTTTGCGTTTACGGTTTCGTCTGTTTCGGCAAAGTATTCACGTCTTTCGGAGTGACCGATTATAACGTATTTAACTCCCAAGTCCAAAAGCATGTCTGCGGAAACTTCACCTGTGTAAGCGCCGCTTTCCTTAAAGTGCATGTTCTGTGCGCCGACAGCTATATTTGTGCCCTTAACGGCTTCCGTTACGGCTGCAAGGTTAGTAAACGGTGTGCAGATTACAACGTCAACATCCGCGTCGGCAACCATAGGGATAAGCTCTTTTGCAAGTGCAACGCCTTCGGAGGGAGTTTTGTTCATTTTCCAGTTACCTGCTATAATCTTTTTTCTTGACATAATAAAAGTACCTCTTTTCATTAAATTCCCTCCGCAGAGGCGGAGGGAGATATATTATTATTTATCGTTTAAGCATGCAATTCCGGGGAGCTCTTTTCCTTCGAGGAACTCTAATGAAGCGCCGCCGCCTGTTGAAATGTGAGTCATCTTGTCGCCCAAACCTGCCTGGTTAACAGCCGCAACGCTGTCGCCGCCGCCGATAATTGTTGTAGCGTCGATATCGGCAAGAATATGTGCGATTGCGTTTGTACCCTTTGCAAATGTGGGCATTTCAAATACGCCCATAGGTCCGTTCCATACAACGGTCTTTGCATTCTTTATTGCATCGCCGTAAAGCTTTATTGTTTCCTCGCCGATGTCAAGACCTTCCCAGCCGGCTTCTATGCCGCCTCTTTTTACTGTCTTGTGTTCAGCGTCGTTTGAAAATTCTTTTGCAACAACGGTATCAACGGGCAAGAGCAGCTGAACGCCTTTTTCTTTAGCCTTTGCAACCATTTCGTTTGCATAGTCAAGGTAATCTGCCTCTAAAAGCGAATTGCCGACTTCCTCGCCCTGAGCCTTCATGAATGTGTATGACATACCGCCGCCGATTATCAATGTGTCAACCTTGTCAAGAAGGTTGTTGATAACGGAAATTTTGCTTGAAACCTTTGAACCGCCGAGAATTGCAACGAAAGGCCTTACGGGGTTGTTAACGGCATTGCCGAGGAACTTAATTTCTTTTTCAATAAGGTAGCCGCAAACAGCAGGACCTTTAATAAACTTTGTTACGCCGACAGTTGAGCAGTGAGCTCTGTGAGCCGTACCGAAAGCATCGTTAACAAAAACGTCTGCAAGTGAAGCAAGCTCTTCGCTGAATGTGTCGATATTTTTTGTTTCCTCTGCTCTGTAACGTGTGTTTTCAAGCAAAACAACGTCGCCGTCTTTCATAGCGGCAACGGCAGCCTTTGCGTTTTCGCCCACAACGTTTGCGTCTGCGGCAAAAACAATGTCAAATCCGAGCTTTTCGGAAAGCTTCTTTGCAACGGGTGCCAAAGAAAACTTGGGTATAGCCTCACCCTTGGGCTTGCCCAAATGTGAGCACAAAATAACTTTTGCGCCGTGGTCGATTAAGTATTTGATTGTGGGCAGAGCGCCGTCTATACGGGTCTCGTCCGTAATGTTAAGATTTTCGTCAAGGGGAACGTTAAAGTCGCATCTTACAAGGACCTTTTTGCCCTTAACATCAATGTTTTCAATAGTCTTTTTATTCATTGACAATCACCTCATAATTATATTGATTATATTATACACCAATGTTAAAAATTTATCAAGCATTTTTTAACATCAGCAGATATATTATTTTATATGCCTCCGCACGGGTTGTAAAGTTTTCCGGATTAAAGCAGTAGGCATTGTCGCCGTTTAGTATGCCCATAGCTTTCAGAACGCCCACGGAGTCGCGTGCGTAGTCCGCGATTTTATCCGCATCGTTAAAGTCAAGCTTGTCCGCTGCCGCCTCGATTCCGAGGTGGTTTAAAACGCGGCAG
>CAJLYO010000189.1 GCA_905210885.1 uncultured Eubacteriales bacterium
TAGCCATTTTAAATTTACCTCCTATAATAAATTAATAAATTTCAATTATTCAGCAGCAGGAGCTTCTTCCTGTGCAGGTGCCTCGGCTTCAGCAGCCTCAGCGGGAGCTTCGCTCTTCTTTGCCGCAACCAAATCGGCAATTTCCGTTCCGCCTTCAACGATTGTGTTAAGCAACCGAACCAATGAAGAAACGGGTGAATTCAAGCTGCCCATGATTTTTGCAATAAGAACTTCCTTTGAAGGAGTAGCAGCAAGAGTTTTAATTTCGTCAATCGAAATAACCTTACCCTCCATGAAGCCCGATTTAATCTCGATAGCCTCATTCTCTTTTGCATAATCGGCAATAATCTTTGCCGGGGCAACCATATCCTCAGTGTGATATGCAATAGCTGTCGGACCGTGCAACACGCCGTCGAGCTCGTCAAGACCGACTTCCTTTGACGCAAAACGCAAAAGAGTGTTCTTTACGATTTTGTAGTCAACACCTGCTTCGCGCAGCTTTTTACGCAAAACAGTATCCTGGTCAACAGTGATACCTCTGTAATCAACCAAAACACCGGCAACAGCACCCTTTAAGCTTTCTGTAAGCTCGGATACGGCGGCCTTTTTCTGTTCCAGAACTTTTTCACTTGGCATCTTAAAACTTCCTCCTTTCGGTGATAATAAATAATACGAGGAACTAAAAAAGGTTCTTCGTCACAGACAAAGAACCTTAAATTACATAAATATACTGTAAAATAATATTCCTCGGTCGGACTTACTTTTTATGCCGACTGTCTGTGGAAAATTTGACAAGATTTATTATAACATAAAAATTACAGCTTGTCAAGAAAAATTAAGCGTCAATTTTAGCGGGATTAAGTCTTATACCCGGTCCCATAGTTGTGGTAATTGTTACGCTTCTTAAATACTGACCCTTTGCAGCGCTGGGCTTAGCCTTTACAACAGCCGTAAGCAAGGTGTTAAGGTTGTCTGAAAGCTTTTCAGCACCGAAAGAAGCCTTGCCGACGGGGCAGTGAATGATATTTGTTTTATCAAGACGGTATTCAATCTTACCTGATTTAATATCGGCAATTGCCTTTGCAACGTCCATTGTAACCGTACCTGCCTTGGGGTTAGGCATAAGACCCTTAGGACCGAGCACCTTACCCAAACGACCGATAATACCCATCATATCGGGGGTTGCAACGATTACATCATAATCAAACCAGTTGTCATTCTGAATTCTCGGAACAAGCTCCTCTGCGCCGACAAAGTCAGCACCTGCCTGCTCAGCTTCAGTAGCCTTATCACCCTTTGCAAATACCAGCACGCGAACATTTTTACCTGTTCCGTGAGGAAGTACAACAGCACCTCTTACCTGCTGGTCAGCGTGTCTTGAGTCAACGCCGAGACGGATATGCGCTTCAACTGTTTCGTCAAACTTTGCTTTTGCTGTCTTAACCAAAAGCTCAACAGCCTCGGAAGGGTCATAAAGACGGTTTTTATCAATAAGCTTTACGCTGTCCTGATACTTTTTACCTCTTTTCATTTTAAAACCTCCTTGTGGTCGAACGGAGAAAGGGAAAATTCTCCTCCCACTTAATTAATTATTCCTCAACAGTAACTCCCATGCTTCTTGCAGTACCTGCAATCATGGACATAGCCGCTTCCAGTGAACCGGCGTTAAGGTCGGGCATTTTCTGCTCGGCAATAGCCTGCAAATCAGCCTTTTTAAGAACAGCAACCTTAGTTTTGTTAGGAACACCCGAACCGCTCTCAATACCGCATGCCTTTTTAATAAGAACTGCAGCCGGCGGAGTCTTTGTGATGAATGTAAATGATCTGTCAGCGAAAACAGTAATTACAACAGGGATAACCAAACCGGCATCCTTTGCTGTCTTTTCGTTGAACTGCTTACAAAAATCCATAATGTTAACACCGTGCTGACCTAATGCAGGACCAACAGGCGGTGCAGGAGTAGCCTTTCCCGCAGGAATCTGAAGTTTAATATAACCTGCTACCTTCTGAGCCATAGTTTACACCTCCCAACTTACATTGATGTGGTACAAACGGATAAAAATCCTCCCACTATAACAACGCATTAAACCGCGGCAGGCTCATTTAATCAGCCGCAGTCAGAGCGATATTATACATTTTCCACAAGATTAAAGTCAAGCTCTACCGGCGTTTCTCTGCCGAACATGGAAACAACAACTTTAACCTTACGCTTTTCCATACTAATCTCGTCAACAATGCCGACAAAATTCTCCAAAGGACCGTCTTTTATCTTAACACTGTCGCCGACACCGTAATTTAAAATAATGGTCTGCTGCTCAATGCCCATCTTGTCCACTTCCTCGTCGGTAAGAGGAACGGGTTTGGAGCCGGGACCAACAAAACCGGTAACGCCCCTGGTATTTCTGACAATATACCATGTTTCATCATTCATTATCATTTTAACGATAATGTATCCGGGGAACTTCTTGCGTGTCACAACGCGCTTTTCATCGTCCTTGACTTCAACAACTTCCTCCATGGGTATCTGAATATCCATGATGTACTCTTCAAGTCCGCGGTTCGCAATTGTCATTTCCAGGTTAACCTTTACCTTGTTTTCATAACCTGAATAGGTATGCACTACATACCATTTTGCTCTACTCGCCATCGTTTTCACCGGCCTGTGTATCATCTGCCGAAGAAGCATCCGCATCTGCGCCGCTGTCGGCGTTTCCGTCGGTTTCAACTTTCTTGGCATCTCCGTTAACATCAGGTGTTACGTTAATGTTGCCGGCATCCTGAGTTGTCTTCTGTGTTGCCTTATTGTTATCTCTGTTTACGAGATAGTCAAAGCCCTTACCGAAGCCAAAGTCGAGCAGTGCGATAACCAGACCAACGATAACAACACTTACGATAACGATAACCGTATTGTTTTTAATCTGTTTAAATGTCGGCCATGCAACTTTTTTCATTTCACCCTTTACGTCCTTGAAATAGCTGACAACAGGGTTTGTCTTTTTCTTTTTCTCTGCCATAACCGTGCCACTAATCCTTTCCGCTCACTTAAATACACGCTGTGCACGCCGTGAGCAGGGCTGCGCACAAAATGGAAAAACTATTTAGTTTCCTTATGAAGAGTGTGCTTTCTGCAGAATCTGCAGTACTTGTTCATTTCAAGACGATCGGGATCGTTTTTCTTGTTTTTCATTGTGTCGTAGTTTCTCTGCTTGCATTCCGAGCATGCCAAAGTAATCTTAACTCTCATATTCTTTAAAACCTCCAAAATGTAAATACGAACTTCTTCCGTACAAAAAAAAAGACCTTCTACACGGATAATACTTAATATAACATATTTTCTCTGCGTTGTCAATACCTTTTGTCCATTTTTTATACAGACAAATTTCAAAAAGTTGCTTTTTTCTGTTGCAACTTTCAAAAATTTGTGGTACAATAAATAAAATAGTATAATTATGTACATTCGGAAGGTGAATACCGATGGAAAAACGGGGCAGATTTATTGCCTTTGAAGGAATCGACGGAAGCGGCAAAACCACGCAGATTGCGTATTTAATGAAGAAACTGCAAAAACTCGGCGCAAAATGCCTTGAAACATGTGAGCCGACCGGGCTTGCTGCCGGCAAACTTTTGCGCAGTGCGCTTACAAAACAGATTAAGCTTGACAACAGGGCAATTGCGGCGCTTTTTGTTGCCGACAGGGTTGACCACCTTACAAACGAAGAAAACGGTCTTTTAAAAACCCTTGAGTCCGGCTGTTCGGTTGTTTGCGACAGGTACTGTTTTTCGTCTTACGCCTACAACTCCGTTGACACCGATATGGATTGGGTAATCAATGCAAATTCCGTATGTACAAAGCTTCTTGTTCCGGACTGCACGGTGTTTTTAGACATT
>CAJLYO010000190.1 GCA_905210885.1 uncultured Eubacteriales bacterium
ATTAAGATCGTATACGTTGATTCCCCGGCAAACGTGGAGGCAGAGGCAACCTTCTCCACAGACAACGAGGCTGCCGGTACAACAGCAGGAAATGAGATGTTAAAAGCACTCAAGGACGCAGGCGTTACATCCGGTAAGATCGGTATTGTAAACGTAAATGCGGCAACTGATTCCACCGTTAAGAGAGAAGCCGGATTCCGCAAGGCATTCGAAGGAACCGATTTTGAACTTATGGAGACACAGTACGGCGAAGGTGACGCAGCGAAGTCCCAGACCATCGCTGAGAACTACATCACACAGGGCGTTGTCGGTATCTTCGGCTGCAACGAAGGTTCCACGACCGGTACCGGTAATGCCATCAAGGCATCCGGCAATACAGGCATCATCGGCGTTGGCTTCGATAAATCTGACGCGATCATGAACCTTATCAACGACGGATATCTTCTCTGCACAATGGCTCAGAACCCGGATCTCATGGGTAGAGACGGTGTTGAGGCAGCTGTCCATGCGCTTCAGGGTGAGACATTTGGCGGTCTTGTAACGGATACAGGCGTTTCTGTCATCAAGGCAGGCAACACTGAGGATGCAGCAGGAACAACCGACGTGACAGCAACAAAGGACTGGAAGATCGCGCTGATCACCATGGACTCCATCGACCAGCACTGGATCACCCTGAAAGAGGGCGCAGAAAAGGCCGCTTCCGAACTCGGCGTCGAGCTCGTCTTCATGGCGCCCAACACCAAAGACGACGCCCAGCAGATCGAGCAGGTCAATAACGCCGTCGCGGGCGGCTGCGACGCGATCATTGTCGCGGCAAACGGTCCCGATGCCATTTCCTCTGCGCTGAACGAAGCTTCCGCTCATGACGGCGCATACGGCGTCCGCCCCGGAAAGCTTTTTTGCCGCTTCAATCTGGTACTTGTGCCCGGAATGAAACGGATTGTATTCGCAAACAATTCCCACTGCTTTAATGATAATCACCTCTGTAACAGCAATTTTACCATATTACTGACCGATTCGTCAAGGGGGATGTGAGCTCTGTTTAATTCTCTTTTGTCTTAAATAAGACTTGAGTTTCTTTTCTGTATTTTTGCGGCGATGATGCATATTTTGCCCTAAAAAGCTTGCTGAAATAGAATTGATCGGGAATACCTACCGATTCGGCAATATTTTTTATGCTGTCGCCGCTGCATAAAAGCTGTTCGCTTGCAACGGACAGGCGGTAGTCTGTTAAGTATTTTACAGGTGATGTTCCGTAGGCTTTTTTGAAGGAGGAATATAAATTCGACTCCGACATGTTTATTAATTTTGCCATATCTCCGACAGAAATGTTTTTCATATAATTGCGGGCGATAAATTCAATTATCGGGTACAGATTTTTGTTTCTGAATTTTGTCTTTTCAGTTGATATTTCAAGCAGATGCTTTATTATTTGATACAAACAGCTCATTTTGTCGCACAGCGTTGCCGCTTTATCGAAATTGTCAAAATCCGCGTCAAAAGCCTTTATGGCATTGCTGTCAGGTATAACCGGAAAGTCAAAGATATCGTCTGCCGGATATTTTTTGTTAATTACAGCGTCTATAAACACATAGCGCATTTTGAAATTATGTGTCTGCGGATTTTCGTGGTGTGTGATTTTCTGCGCCGCAAACGACGGCGCAATAAATATGCCGCCTTCGCCGGTGTTATATTCCTTGCCGTTGTCGATTTTTATGCCGTATGAGCCGATTTTTGACTGGACAATCGACAGCGATTTAAGATGTTTTATATGTACAGCGCCGTCAATATTGTGTGCCGTGCCGCAATAATAGTGCCAGCTTTTAATATCAATGCTTTCAATCTGCATATTGTTTCACTGCCTGTAATAGAATTATGCATATATTTAAATGTATTGTCAATGGACATTTTGCCGTAAATAGGTTAATATTACGGTATAACTTAAAATTCGGAGTGTGTGTTGTATGGAGTTTTATACATGTTCAAAACATAAAAGACCGATACGGCTGAGCGAAAAAACTAGAAGGTTTGCATATGAGTCGCTTAATCACAAATACGGGCTTGATACGGAAAAAACGCCGCATATAGATTTAAACGGCATAAAAAATTATGCCAAACTTTCGCCCCTTGAAAGATATAACATCGCAATTTACGAAATTGCCGCCAAGGCGCCTGTACGCATTTGCGAGGGCGAACTGATAAGCGGCGCCGCAACGCTGGGGGATGCGAAAAGACACATGCTTCCGGCTGTGCATAATGATGTGCCGCGCGGATATTCGTCCGGGGTCAGCCACCTTACGGTTGATTTTTCGGAGGTTCTTAAAATCGGACTTGACGGAATACGCAAAAAGGCGGAGAAAAGCCTGAAAAATCACCGCGAAAAGCGAAAAACAGAGTTTTTGAAAAGCTGTCTTCATTGCATTGATTGCATAAAAATATGGCATGAAAGGTATTTGCATGAGCTTTCGGGCTTGGACGGATACAAAGATGTTATGCAAAATCTTTTGAATGTGCCGTTTAAACCGGCACGGAATTTTTATGAGGCAGTGCAAAGTATTTGGTTTTGCTTTGCTTTTATGCGGCTTACCGGCGTATGGCCGGGCATCGGACGCATAGATGTCCTTTTGGGTGATTATCTTAAAAAGGACTTAAAAAGCGGAGCGCTTACGATTGATAAAGCGCGCGAAATACTGGCGCACTTTTTTATAAAGGGGTGCGAGTGGATTGACGGAAACCCGACTGTAAGCGGTGACGCTCAGCATTATCAGAATATTGTTCTTTCGGGCACAGACGAAAACGGAAACGATGTTACAAATGAAGTAACAAAGCTGGTTTTGGAAATTGTTGAGGAAACAGGCATAAGTGATTTTCCGATTACGGTCAGAATCGGCAAAAACACTGATGAACGGCTCATACGGCGTACTGCGGAGGTTATAAGATTCGGCGGCGGTATTGCGGCTGTGTACAACGAGGACCTTATAATTGAATCTCTTATACAAATGGGTTATGCAAAGGAGGAGGCAAGACGGTTTGCAAATGACGGTTGCTGGGAAATTCAAATTCCCGGGAAAACCAATTTTTCATATGTACCATTCGATGCGCTCAGAGTGCTGCAGGATATAACGTTAAACGGATATGACGAAAACGTGCGTTTTGACAGCTTTGATGCGGTTTTGAAAAAATTTACGGCGGATATCAGGGAACAGGTAAAGGCGATTTTTGAAAACAGCGTGCTTAGCCTGTTTTGCGACAGCAGTTTTCATTTTAAAGAGTTTGACCCATGCACCGTTGTTTCTCTTTTTGAGCAGTCATGTGTGGAAAAGGGGCTTTCGTACAAAGAGGGAGGGACGGTATATACGGTTGTGTCACCTCATATCGGTGGTGTTCCCGATGCGGTTAACAGTTTGTATGCAATTAAAAAGGCTGTGTATGATGATAAGCTTGTGACGTTTGAAAATTTTATGAAAATACTGAAAAATAACTGGGACGGTGAAGAAACACTGCGCCGGCGGATTTTAAACGGCTACATGTATTTCGGAAATGATAATGATGAGGCTGATGAAATTGCCGTGCGGGTTTTAAGCGAATTTTCGGACAGCTGCATGGAGTGCGATAAGCGTACACCGGTTAGGTTCGTGAGCGGAGTAAGCACTTTCGGGAGACAGCTTGAGTGGGCAGGGACGCGCCTTGCCGCGCCGTTCGGCAGAAAAAGCGGTGAGGTTTTATCCGGCAATATGTCGCCGACACCTGGGACGGACATAAGCGGTGCTACCGCAATTATAAAGTCATACTGCAAGGCGGATTTGAAAAAACAATATACCGGCGCTGCCCTTGACATAAGCTTTGTACAGTCAAATATGGATGGCGAAAATGCGATT
>CAJLYO010000191.1 GCA_905210885.1 uncultured Eubacteriales bacterium
CCGGGGACGGCTCCCAGGCCAAAACGGGGATACCGAGTCCGCCGATACGGCGGATACAGTCGCGCACCTTGTTTGTTTTAAACTCCAGTTCATATTTGTAATCGCAGTGCTGAAGGCTGCACCCTCCGCATTTGTAAAACACCGGACATTCCGGATTTTTTCTGTGGGGTGACGGCGTTATCACTTGGATAAGCTTTGCGTATGCGTGGCTTTTCAACACTTTTACTATGTGAATTTTAACCTTTTCGCCCAAAAGCGCATACGGCACAAAAACAACCGCGCCGTCAACACGGCACACCCCTTCCCCCGAGGCGCCCGTTCCCGTTATTATAGCTGTGTATTCATCATTTTTCCGCATAAGTTTTTTCCTTATTATAATGACCAGTCAATTTCGTCCAAGCCGTTTTGCTTTAAAAATTCGTTTGCTTTCGAGAAGTGGCGGAAAAATCCGCGGTATGCCGAAAGCGGGCTTGGGTGAACAGTTGATAAAATTAAGTGGCGGCTGTTGGTTATAAGCGGTTTTTTCGCGTTGGCGTGACTGCCCCAAAGCAGGAATACCATGGGTTTTTCACGGTCGTTTAAAATGGAAATTATTTTATCGGTTAAAATTTCCCACCCCATGCCTTTGTGGCTGTTTGCCGCGCCGCGGCGGACCGTTAAAACGGTGTTTAGCAAAAGTACGCCGTGCTGTGCCCACTTTGTGAGGTTTCCGCTTTTGGGAATATCTGCTCCCAAATCCGAGTTAAGCTCGGCAAAAATATTTTTAAGTGACGGAGGCGGCTCAACGCCGTCCTGAACCGAAAAGCAAAGACCGGGCGCCTGCCCCGGCTCGTGATAGGGGTCCTGCCCCAAAAGCACAGCCTTAACGTCACTGTACGATGTGTTTTTTAAGGCGTTGAAAATATTTTCCGCCGCCGGGTAAATTTCGCGTGTTGAATATTCCGACTTCAAAAACTGCCGAAGTCTGAGATAATAGTCTTTTTTGAACTCGTCAGCCAAAAGCGCGTCCCATTCGTTGCCTATGTTGACCAAAGTTATCACTTCCTTATTACATTATTATATATGTTTATTTTTCCCGTGTCAAGCATTGACAAAAATAGGCGCGGTGTGGTATTATTTTTTTGATATAAAACCGCAAATGAAATGAGGATATATAATGAACAAACCGGAACTGCTTGCCCCGGCAGGCGACCTTCAAAAACTGAAAACCGCATTTTTATACGGCGCGGACGCAGTGTACGCCGGCGGCGAGGAGTTTTCCATGCGCACGGCATGCGATAATTTTTCCGACGAGGACTTAAAGCGCGGCATCGAAATCGCCCATGACCTCGGCAAAAAGATATACATCGCCGTAAACGTAATCATGCGAAACCGCGACTTAGACCCCCTTTATCACTTTGTCCGCCGCTTAAAATCCTACGGCGCGGACGCAGTCATACTGTCCGACCCCGGCGCAATGAGCATAGTGCGCGAGGCGGCGCCCGACCTTGACATCCACATAAGCACCCAGGCAAACATAGTAAACAGCCGCAGTGCAAACGTGTGGTATTCCATGGGCGCAAAGCGCGTTGTGCTTGCCCGTGAGCTGTGCCGCGAGGAGGTGTGCCAAATAAGAAAAGCCACGCCCCCGGGGCTTGAGCTTGAACTGT
Source organism: uncultured Eubacteriales bacterium (assembly GCA_905210885.1). Taxonomy (GTDB): domain Bacteria; phylum Bacillota; class Clostridia; order Monoglobales; family Firm-18; genus CAJLYO01. Next base: position 1,650 of record CAJLYO010000191.1, read on the forward strand.
TTGTCCACGGCGCAATGTGCATATCCTATTCCGGACGGTGTCTTTTAAGCAATTATATGACCGGCAGAGATTCCAACAAGGGCGACTGCGCACAGTCCTGCCGCTGGAATTACCGCCTTGTGGAGGAAAAGCGCCCCGGCGAATACTACCCCGTCACGGAAAGCGAAAGGGGCAGTTTTATTTTCAATTCCAAGGATATGTGCATGATTAAATATATCCCCGAAATTGTGGAAAGCGGCGTAACAAGCCTGAAAATCGAGGGCAGGGTAAAAAGCGAATACTATGTCGCAACCGTTACCAAGGCGTACCGCGAGGCAATTGACAAATACCTTGAAAATCCCGAAAAATATACCCTCGACCCCAAAACCGAGGCAGAGCTTTGCAAGGTAAGCCACAGGCACTACTCCGGCGGATTCTGGCATAACGACTGCGAAAAAAACGGGCAGATTTACGAAACAAGCTCGTACATCAGAGATTATGACGTTGTGGGAATAGTAAAATCCTGCGACAGTGACGGAAACGCCGTTATACACCAGCGAAACAAATTTTCCGCCGGCGAGGAAATAGAAATCCTCCGCCCGAAGGGGGAATTTTTAACACTTACGGTTTCCGAAATGAAAAACGCCGACGGCGAAATTATCCAAAGCGCTCCCCATGCGGAAATGGAGGTTCGGCTTAAGCTGCCGGAATACGTACCCGAAAATTCAATGCTCAGGAGGAAAAGAAAATGACAAGAAATATGAGATTTCCCGGCGGAAAACAGCGCGCCGTTACGTTAAGCTATGATGACGGAGTGTGCTATGACGTTAAGCTTGCGGAAATAATAAATAAAAAAGGTTTAAAGTGTACATTTAATATTAACACCGGGCTTTTCGCTCCGGATGAGCCGGGCGGACAGTGGCGCATGAGCCGTAAGGAGGCGGCTCGGTTTTACGTTAATTCCGGGCACGAGGTCGCTCTCCACGGCCTTACTCACCCGTTTTTGGAGCGTTTAACTCCCGGGGAAATTACATACGAGGTGTTAAAGGACAGGGAAAATATCGAGGAAATGACAGGTGCGCCGGTGCGCGGAATGGCGTACCCCTACGGGACATACAGCAATACCGTTGTGTCCGTTCTCGAAAGCTGCGGGATTGCGTATTCGCGTACCGTGGAGAGTACCGAAAATTTTGACGTGGAAACGGACTGGCTGCGCTTAAAGCCCACCTGCCACCACTCAAACCCCAAGCTTATGAGCCTTTGCGATGAATTTTTCGCCGAACGCCGTCCGTGGGATCAAAAACCTCTTGTTTTTTATCTGTGGGGACACAGTTTTGAATTTAATGACAATAACAACTGGGAAATTTTAGAGCGGTTCTGCGAAAGGGCGGGCGGCAGAAACGATGTGTGGTACGCAACCAATATTGAAATTTACGATTACGTACGGGCGTATAATTCCTTAAGTTTTACACTGAACGGAAAAGTATGCCAAAACCCCTCGGCTGCAGACGTTTATTTTAGCGCCGACGGTAAGGATTACTGCGTAAAGGGCGGCGAGAGCATTACTTTAACTGACTAAAAAACAGCCGATTAAATAGGGATTTTTGTGCATTTTTTCTCCGTGTTTACGGGGTTTATGCAAATTATCTAAAAGGACGCGAAAAAATTTGGTTAATTAAGTGCTAACAATATTTTTAAAAGTATGTTATATTATAGTTGTTAGTTATGTAATGCGATAGGAGGCAATAAGCATGGCAAGTTTAAAACTGGTCGGAATTTATAAAAAATACGCCGGCGGCGTTACTGCTGTAAGCGATTTCAATTTGGATATTGAAGACAAGGAATTTGTTGTTTTGGTCGGACCTTCCGGCTGCGGTAAGTCAACAACACTGAGAATGATTGCGGGTCTTGAGGAAATTTCGGAGGGTGAGCTCTACATTGACGACAAGGTTGTCAATGATGTTGCCCCCAAGGACAGAGATATAGCTATGGTTTTCCAGAACTATGCTTTGTATCCTCATATGACTGTTTACGAGAATATGGCTTTCGGTCTTAAGCTGAGAAAGACACCTAAGGCTGAAATTGACAAGCGCGTTCACGAAGCTGCAAAGATTCTGGACATTGAGCATTTGCTCGACAGAAAGCCGAAGGCTTTGTCCGGCGGTCAAAGACAGCGTGTTGCTTTGGGACGTGCCATCGTTCGTGAGCCTAAGGTATTCCTTATGGACGAACCTCTGTCAAACCTTG
>CAJLYO010000192.1 GCA_905210885.1 uncultured Eubacteriales bacterium
TTATTTCCGGCTCTATGGAAAGCCTTTCGCTGCTTAATAAATTGCTTTCGGTATCGGAATATAAAGAGGAATATTACGGATATATAAAGCAGCTTATGACTATGCTTGACAGCTTTGAGAGTGACGTAACCGCAGTAAAGAATAAAATTTCAAAGTATGTTCAAAACGATCCTACAGCTTTTTATACTTATGAGGAATTTGAAAGTGCGGTATCTGCCGACGGTGACAGGTCAATTGTAAAATGCATTAACGACAGGCTTGAAAATCTGGCGGCTCAGTTTGACGGAACTGCCGATAAGGTAACTGAAGTAAAGGACGGCGGCAGAGGTGAACCCGGCGGACAGCGTCCGGAAGGAATGACGCCACCCGACGGAGGTAACGGACAGCGCCCCGGAAAATTCGGCGGAACGCGCGTTAATGAAAACTCACCGATACGTGTTCATGTAAAAGGACATATAGTATCATTTGACACTGCACCGTATACCAAAAACGATACTACGCTGGTAGAATTTCGGGCAATTTTGGAAAAGCTCGGTGCAGCGGTAAGCTGGGATGAAAATACCAATACCGTCACAGCAGTTAAAAACGATACCGAAATAAAGCTTACAATAGGTTCGGATACAGCGTATGTTAACGGAGAAGTCGTATCGCTGCTTGCTGCGCCGGAGATTACCGGCGGTTCAACAATGATACCGGTAAGATTTATTGCGGAACAGCTCGGTATGTCGGTTGACTGGAACGAGAGCACGAAGCTTATAACAATTAATTAACTGATTTTATCTCTCCTCTTTTAGCAAGAACATTTTATGGAAAAAATTTCATATATCTGTTGAATTATCGGTAAAAGTATGATACAATATTTTTAACGCTATTAAAAGAGGAGAGATTTTATGAAAAAGATACTTGCTTTTATTCTTGCGGCACTAATGCTTTTTACGTGTGCTTATGCCGATAACGGCAGTTCGGCGCAGTATGAAAAATGCAAAATTTCACTCAGTGCCAAGCTTAATAAGCCGATAATGATGTTCGGAAATGACGATGTTTCATTCTATGAAAAAACGCAAAAAACGATAGTAAACGGTATTTTTGATTCGAAGTTTGATATTGAAATTTCGGCGAACAGCCCGGATGGCATGCTTGAAACAGAGATGTTTGCAAATGTTGTTTGGAGTATACCCGTGGAGCTTAGCAAAGCACTTAAGCTGACTGCCTCCGGTAATTCAAACTTTTGGCTTGATATGAATTTAAATGAAATTCCCGACAGCAAGTACCTTTTCATAATGGAGAATCCTTTTGATACTGACAAATACATATACGGAGACCTTTTAAAAGACAGCGATTTCGGTGATGTTTTTGAAAATGTTACCACTTCAAATGACTTAAGCGAGGTATCTGATGAGGTAAAGCAAATTATAAAAGATAACTGCACAATTAAAGCTTTCATGAACAAAAAAACTGTTGAAATCACAGATGAACAGCTGAAAAATATTATAACGGAATTTGTGGACGGAGAATATATAAAGCTTACGGAGAAGACATCGGTTGTTGCGGACAGACTCAAAAATGTTACGCTTCTGGGCAAAGACGGTATAAAGGCTGAAATTACCGAGAAATCCGGTGGTGTGAAAAACTATGATATTTCGGCAAACATTGCTTTTAACGCTTATGATTTGTCTGTAAATTTATTTGATGATAACAATGTAGGTTATGACCGCGAAAACTCCGATGTTGATTTTACACTGTTTTTGAAGTGCGAGAAACAAACTTTAAACAAGCCTGCGGAAATTAAATTCCCGGAACTTACCGAAGAAAATTCAAGCGATATTGACCATCCGTTCCCCAGTGATCATGATAGCAAATATGATGAGTACGAAGAACGCTGGATTCCGGATGAGTTTTATATAAGTATAAGCGTTGATAATGCGACCGAAAATTTCGGCGGTGTTGACTATTTCCCTGTACGCAGAGTTTTTGATGAGATGAATTTGTATAATGATGTTGTTGTGAATGACGGAGAAATCAGCTGTTCCAACGAATATTCAAGCGGTTACAAATCAGTAAAATTCAAGGAATTTTCAAAAACAGTAATTTTGGACGGAAAATCGTATGAAATGCCGCTGCCTGTGCTTGAAAAGGACGGAACCGCTTATGTTCCGATTTTATTCTTTACAGATACTCTCGGCGGTACATACACCGGAAAAACTGTCAGCAGATATTACGACTATGAGAATAACACGATAGAGGATTACACATCATACGATTTTACATATCCTAATCCATATTATATTAACTGAGGAGGCAATTTAAGGTCATGGTGACAACTGTTACGATTAATCCGGCTGTAGATAAAACATATGTTGTTGATAAGCTCGTTTTAGAGGATGTTAACCGCGCAAAACGCATAATCTACAACGCCGGCAGTAAGGGAATAAATGTGTCCAGGGTTTTAAAACAGGCGGGCGAGGAGTCTGTTGTTTTGGGATTTGTGGGCGGCAAAAACGGTGAACTGCTTTTAAGTGAGCTTGCGACCGAGGGTGTTGAACAGCGCCTTGTAAAGGTCAAGGGCAACACAAGGCTTAATGTTAAAATAATGGATAAAAGCACAGGAAACGTGACCGAAATCAACGAAATGGGCACACCCGTTTCCGAAAGCGAGTATGAAGAGTTTATAAAGGTTTACCGTGATGAAATTAAAAATACGGACGCTGTTGTCGTAAGCGGAAGTATTTTGCCCGAAATATATAAGAAGGTGTACTACGAGCTTATAAAATATGCAAAGCTTGAAAATAAAACAACCTTCTTGGATTGCGGCGGACCGCTTTTGTATGACGGAATTCTTGCGTCTCCCGACTATGTTAAACCGAATATTCATGAATTTGAGGATATGTTAAACAAGAGAAATCTTACTGATGAACAGATAGTGGAGGAGGCACGCAAAATTATAAGCAGACATGGTGTTAAGTATTTTGTTGTGACTAAGGGAGCAGACGGTGCCGTTGCGGTATCGGCAACCGAGAGTTTTAAAATTATTCCGCCGAAACTTGTCCCCGTTTCTACCGTCGGTGCCGGCGATGCATTTCTTGCCGGTTTATGCAACGGATATCTGAAAAATTTCAGTTTCAGAAAGCAGACGGTTTTGGGTACATCGTACGCATGCGCAAAAACAACCATAGAAGGCACGATGATGCCCTCTATGGTTGACCTTAACGGATATATAAACGGCTGCCGTATTATTGATATAACCGTTTAATTCTGATGTCGTCTCCTATGAACAGCAGCTGTTCAAATTCGCCGATAATCCTTGAGGCAATTCTGTCTGAGTAGTTTTTTGAAAGCTCCTTCGGTGACAGGTTTGAGCTGATTATCATCTTTTTGCGGTTTGACAGTCTGCTGTTTACTATTTCAAACAAACAGCTGTCGGTAAACGGGCTGTGAAATTCCACGCCCAAATCATCTAATATCAAAAGCTCGCAGTTTTGCACCGAGGATATCGTGCTTTCAGCCGTTGAACCTTCTGCCCTGCCGAATTTGTAGTCCTCATAGACTGTGAAAAGCTTAGGTGCGGATATGTAAAACACCGATTTTCGCCGTCTTATATATTCATGGGCAATGCAGTCCGAGGTGAATGTCTTTCCCAGACCTGTTGCACCGTACAAAAACAGATTTTGCGGTGCGTTTTCTTTTTCTGCGGCAAAACACATTGCAATCTCTTTTACCGAGTTTGCGTTGTCGCGGGGTGAAAAGCCGTAGCGCGCGTCCTCCTTATCGCTGTACAGTGATAAGTCAAAATCACGGAAGGTATGTCCTGCCTCCGGGTTAAGATTTGACGCTTTAAGCAGTGCAAGACTTTGCTTTT
>CAJLYO010000193.1 GCA_905210885.1 uncultured Eubacteriales bacterium
ACAGCTCGGACGTGTGGGCAAATCCCGAAATGTTTATGCTTGATAAGGACAATATCCCGACCTCCGCAGCCGGTGTGCCGCCGGATTATTTCGCCAAAGACGGTCAGCTTTGGGGCAATCCGTTATATAACTGGGACGTTATGGCGCGTGATAAATTTTCGTGGTGGAAGGAACGTATCAATTTTATGACGTCAATGTTTGACGGCATAAGAATCGACCATTTCCGCGCAATTGAAGCCTACTACTCCGTTCCGGCAGGCGAAAAAACCGCCAAAAACGGCAAGTGGATAAAGGGTCCCGGTATGGATTTTGTAAACGCAGTAAAACAAGCGGCGGACGGCAAACTTATAATCGCGGAGGATTTGGGCGATATTACGCCGGAAGTGCACAAGCTTGTTTCAGACAGCGGCTTTCCCGGAATGCGGGTTATGCAGTTCGGCTTTTTCGGCGACACCTCCTCTCCCCACATTCCGCATAATTACATTAACAACAGCGTATGCTACACCGGAACACACGACAACAACACCCTTTTGGGCTATATATGGGATTTGGACGAAAACACACGCAAAAATGTGCTGGAATACTTCGGCTACAGCGATCAAAACTGGGACAGATGCTACGATACCATTTTGCGCGGAATGCTTGCAAGCCACGGCGGTCTTGTGATTTTTCCTGTCCAGGATTTGCTTTTATACGGAAACGATACCCGTATTAACATTCCCGGAAAAAGCGAAGGCAACTGGACATTCAGAATTACAAAGGAGCAGTTAAACACAGTTGATATGCAAAAATTCAGAAAGTGGAACGAAATGTACGGCAGGGCTTAAAAAACAATACAGACCGCATAAAGCAATTATTTAACTTTATGTGGTCTGTGTCGTTTTTTATATTCTTACAACAGGCTTTATCAAATCTTTAGGCTTATCCTTCATAAGCATAAGCGCTTCTTCGATTTTATCAAAGCCGTCAAAAACATGAGTGACAAGCTTTGACGTGTCAAGTCTGCCTGTTTTTAATAGCTGCGCCATTTTCTCCATCTTAAGACGTCCGCCCGGCGTAAGGCCGCCGCGTATTTGCTTATGTCCCATACCTACGCCCCATTCAACACGGGGAATTTTTATATAATCGCCCTCGCCGAGGTAATTAACATTTCCTATAATTCCGCCGGGTTTAAGCATTTTTACGGCAGTTTCAAATGTGTCCACATCACCGCCGGCAATAATTACTCTATCCACGCCTTCACCGTCTGTTTTTTTCGCAATCTGCTCCGCTATATCGCCTTCACGGTAGTTAATTATATCGGTTGCACCGTAATACCGTGCCGCCTCCACGCAGTTTGGACGCGTGCCTACTGCGTAAATACGTGACGCTCCGCGAAGCGCCGCCCCGGCAACGCTCATAAGTCCCACAGGACCTATACCTATGACACATACAGTGTCGCCGAATGATATCTCTGCAAGTTCCGCACCGTGAAAACCGGTGACAACCATATCCGGCAGCATAACCGCGCAAACCGGGTCAACGCCTTCGGGCAAAATCGCAAGGTTTGCGTCCGCTTCGTTAACATGAAAATACTCTGCAAAAACTCCGTCTTTAATATTTGAAAATTTCCAGCCGGACAGCATTCCGGAGGAATGCATGGGGTAGCCTGCCTGTGAATACACCGTTCCCCAGTCCGGGGTTATCGCCGGGACAATAACCCTGTCGCCGGGTTTAAAGTCCTTTACAAGGCTGCCTACTTCGCAAACCTCACCTACCGCCTCATGACCTAAAATCATATTGTGTCTGTCGCCTATGGCACCTCCCCAAACCGTGTGAACGTCAGAGGTACACGGCGCTATGCACACAGGCTTTACAATTGCGCCGCAAGGGTCGCACTGCGGTTTCTCCTTTTCAATCCAGCCTGTCTGACCTATTTTAATCATTGCATATCCTCTCATATAATCCTCCTTGTATATTCCCTGATTATATCCGCCGAAGTGTCAAAACTTCGTTTTTCGTCATCAGTCATTTTAAATTCCACAACCTCTTTAACACCGCTTTTGTTAATAACCGCCGGAACGCCTGCATATATTCCGTGCTGTCCGTATTCGCCGTCAAGATATGCAGACACGGGTATTATCTGGTTCTCATCGTGCATTATCGCCTTTATTATACCTAAAGTTGCCGAGGCTATGCCGTAATTTGTAGAACCCTTGTCTTTTATTATATCCCACCCCATATTTACTATCCGCTTTCGTATTTCTTCATACGGAAATCCACTGCCGAATTTATCGGGGTTGTCCGCCACAATATCACGCCAGCGCTTTCCGCCGACTCTTACAACGCTCCACGGTATCATCTGGGAATCGCCGTGTTCTCCCATGGAAAACGCGTGAATACACCGAGGGTCGACATTTACAATTTCGGATAACAGATTTTTAAGCCGGGCAGAGTCCAGAGAAGTACCCGTCCCGATAACACGGTTTTTGGGCAGTCCGGTAATTTTTCGTATATATCCGCTTATTATGTCAACTGGGTTTGTTATAACAATATAAATCCCATTAAAACCGCTTGCTGTAATTTTCGGAATAATGCTGTCAACGATTTTCACAGAGCCTGACAGCATGTCAAGCCTTGTCTGTCCGTCGATATACGGCACCGCGGCGGTAAGCACAATTATGTCCGCTCCGGCAAGCTCGGGGTAATCAACCGCCTTTACGTGCATGTTTCTGCCCATAAATTCTATGGAATTTTCAAGGTCTGTTGCTTCCGCCTTTGCCTTTCCGTAATTTTTATCAATAAGGTAAACGTTATCGCACAAGCCTTGGTTTACAAGTCCGTATGCCGCGGCAGACCCCACAGAGCCTGCGCCGATTATTGCAACAGTGTTGTTTGAAATTGGCATTTTTGCTTCTCCTTATACTTTTTCTATTATTGTTTCCGAAAAAATAAGGTATATGCAAAAAAGAGACCTTTTACAGTCTCTTTTTGAAATGTTAATGTTTAATTTCCACAACGGTTACCCCGGCTTCACCCTCACCGAAAGCCCCCAAACGAAAGCTTTTTACATGAGGATTGCGCCTTAGAAGGTCGTGTATACCCTTGCGCAAGACGCCGGTGCCCTTACCGTGGATTATCGTAACCTGGTTCAAACCGCTTAAGGATACATCGTCCAAATACTTATCCGTTACAAACAGCGCGTCATCAAGAGTGTAACCGCGAAGGTCAACCTCATTTTTAACCGTATCGGTTCTTAGCCCGCCGCGGCTTCCTTTGGACACAACCTGCTCTTGTTTTTGCTGTTTTACAAGGCGCAGATTTTTGATATTTGTCTGTATTTTCATTATGCCTGCCTGAATAAAGCACATTCCGCTGTTGTCAGGGGGCGTTATAACGATACCCTTTCTGTTTGTGTCAACGATAAGAACGCTGTCGCCCTTTTTGAGCGGCCTTGGCAGCACATATCCCTCGTTCCTGCTTTCAGAAACAGGGTTAGCCTCGTTGTAAAGCTTGTTCATTGTGGACTTCTGCTTGTGCCTTGCGTCGATAGCTTTTTGAGTGAAGTTCGGGTTCTCTTTCTCTTTTCTAAGCTTGTCAAGCTCGTCAACAAGTGCCTGCGATTCACGCTGAACACGGTTCACTATCTGCTGAGCCTCACGTCTTGCCTTTTCAAGCTCTGCCTCTTTCTGGTCATAGAACTTTTCTTTCTGCTCTGCAAGCTCTTTTCTTAGGGCCTCGCTTTCGGCACGGTATTTTTTTGCAAGCCTGTTGTTTTCTTCAAGCTGTATCCTCGTGCGTTCAAGATTGTCTATTATAGTTTCAAACTTTCTGTTGT
>CAJLYO010000194.1 GCA_905210885.1 uncultured Eubacteriales bacterium
GGAAAAAGGGTTTTATGCCGGTACTATTTTTCCGGGGCTTGACCAGCCTATGTCGGATTATGAGGTAGGTGGCTGCAAATGCTAAGGGAAAAAGGAATGATGTTAAATGAGCTTATGCAGCTTGATTTCAGGCTTAAGGATTTACAGCTGTTTTTGGACACTCATCCCAACGAACAGCGCGCGGTAGAGGAGTATAACATGACAGCCAACAAAGCAAATTTAATGAGAAGAAATTATGAAACACTGTACGGAAATCTGACAATAGAGGATAAGGACAATAATACAGTGCCGTGGACGTGGATTGACGGACCGTGGCCATGGGAATATAACGGAGGTGATTGCTGATGTGGTCATATGATAAAAAACTTCAGTTTCCGGTAAAAATCAAAAATACCAATCCCCGGATGGCGCAGTTTATTATAAGCCAGTACGGCGGACCTCACGGTGAGCTCGGTGCTTCGCTGCGTTATCTTTCCCAGCGCTACAGCATGCCTTTTGACATTGCGCGCGGTGTTTTGACAGACGTGGGCACAGAGGAGCTCGGACATCTTGAAATTGTAGGCACAATCGTGCATCAGCTGACAAGGAATCTTAATCCTCAGCAAATAAAAGACCAGGGTTTCAGTCAGTATTATGTTGATCACCAAAAAGGTATTTTTCCGCAAGCCGCAAGCGGTACTCCTTTTTCATCTGCAACCCTTGCCGTAACCGGTGACGCAATTGCGGATTTAAATGAAGATTTGGCAGCAGAGCAGAAGGCGCGTGCAACATATGAGGCGATTTTGAGAATGGTAGACGACCCGGACGTAATAGAACCCATTAAGTTCTTAAGAGCACGGGAAATCGTACATTATCAGCGTTTTGGCGAGGCATTAAGGTATGCCGAGGAAAAGCTGAACGAAAAGAATAAATTCTACATGGGAATGAAAAAGTAAACAAGGGCTGAAATTGATTTTCAGCCCTTTTAATATTATTTTATCTTAAATTTATCAGCCTTAACAATGCTTTTTGACTCATCTGGCGTATATGTTACCTCGACGGTATCGCCGATATTCAGTGTTACGGTTTCCTCATATTCACCGGCGCTTAATGAAATATACGGCGTTCCTTCAAGCTTTATATAATAGTAGGTGTTGCCATTGATAACCGCACTTCTTATGTCGGTAACCGGTGATGTGACGGTGGTTTCGGCGGTGTTTTCCGTATCGGTTTGTATATTATTTTGCTGCATAAGCTTTTTATACGCCTTTTCACATTCTGCAACGGTTGTTCCGGTTGCGACAATCTGATATTGAGAAACGTTAACAAGGGCGTACATTTTCACAAGCTTTGCGTTATCCTTAAGCGACATAAAATATGTCGGCTGATTTGAAACATTTAAAAGCAGAGGGAATGTTGATTTATATCCCAAATGCTGAACAACGCCTTCTGCCGAAGACTGTGCGGACTGCTCCGCTGCGCCGGCACATGGGTAATATTTTGTTTCCTTTGTGCGCTGATTTGAAAGTATAAAACCGATATTTGACTGGTCGCCGCCCACAGAGGTTATGCCTGTGTACATGTAAACGTCGTCATTAAGCGCGATATAGTTGTATCCGCTTGTTGTTACCGTTACGTCCTTTTGTCCGAAAACGGAGTTTAAGTAACCGTTTCTGAATCTGCCGTAATAGTCATACTGCTTAACTATCAAATCCGCGGAATACACCCTGTCAACCCATGTAGGCACGTTTTCCGCATATTCGCTTTCGCCCGTTATTGCGTTGACCAAAACCGCGCCGTGCACATCTTCGCCGCCGAAAAGTCCTACCTTCATTTCTATTTTGGGGCAAACCCAGTAGGGCGTGCCGTCCTCGGAAAGCTCAAACACCGGTTCACCGAAAATAAAGGTCGGATAGTTAAAGCGAATGTGCCTGTATATGTTTCTTCCGAAAAGCTCCGATTCCGAATACTTTATTCCATCATTTAAACGCACAAAGTCGACCGCCTGCGTTGTCATGTCAATTACTATATACGCCGGGATTCCGTTTTTCCTGTTTGTAAACCATTTTATCACATCGCCGTACTCAAGAGGCGTAACACGTACAGGCTTATCTTTATAATTAATCTGCGCATAGTCGTCCGAAACCTCAAACTGGCTTACCATGTCGGACAGCTCGCCGAGCTTTCGGTCGCCCAGACGTTCCGCCGAGTCCTTGTCAAGATACGGTATTTTGTTGAAGGAAATTTCCTTTACATCGCTTGTGAAATCGCCTTCCGTAACTGTTATAAGACTGCGGTATGCGCGTGCGCGTATGAGCTCTGCGGATGAAATACCGCCGATAACCATAACAGCTATAAGCACAGCTATTATTATTGAAGGAATCTTGAACCGCGCAAAGAACTCCTTTATTCCCCATTTTGAGGTATAAACCTCAGTTTTGTCCCGTCCACTGAAAAGGGCGCATACCATGTAAACTATGCAAAGCATAATTGCAAAGCCGTAAAATTCTTTTGATTGAATGTTAAGCGCCGGAAGGGTCGCATAGAACACAATAAAGCCTATTACGGCGGTTATTGCAAGATTGATTATAATTCTTACCGGTTTTTTCATACTAATCCCCCTTTACTTTGTTATTATTTTACCACAATTCTTTCGGATTATCAATATTATTATGACGTAAAATGTCGCACTTGTTTTGAAACACTGTACAAACGCAAAACAAAAAGCCCGTAATACCGGGCTTTTTTGACGTTAAGTTGTCACGCACTGTCGCATTTTTTGTTGTAGAATATTTATTGAAGGGAGGTGATAACGTGAAAGATAAAATTGTTTACACAACTGCGGCGCGTTACAGCACCAAAAGAATAAGAGCAATTACGTGCAGACTCGCGGACGAATATGATGACGTGTGCATAATAAGCCCGGCGGTAATGTTCGGCTGTCTTGACCGCGAGGAGGTTTACGACAACAGCATAACCCTGCTTGACATGTGTGACGAAATGTGGGTTTTGGACGATGAAAAAAACATGCACGGTTATGAGGCGGAGTATTGCAGAAAACACAAAATTCCCATAAGGATAATCAGGAGGTAAAACAGTGGCTAAGGCAAAATGGACAAAAGAAAGAGCGATAGGCGATTTGGTTCGGGTCAAAAACAAAGCAATGAAATCTATCGCAGATGATCAGAAGGCTGCCTCCACCGTGCTTACAAGCATTAAAGAGCTTAACTCACTGTGCGGCTTTAACAAACAGGAAAAGGAACAGACAGCCGAAAAGGTAGTGATCAAAGATGACATCTGACATAAGCTTAAGGAAGCTTATCGCCCCGGCTTTTTATCCCGTTCACCGCGATATATCAAAAGGCGCACACACACATTATTTCATAAAAGGCGGCAGAGGAAGTACAAAGTCGTCCTTTGTAAGCATTGAAATGATACTGGGCATTATGAAATACGGTGACGCAGGCGGAATATGCTTCAGAAAAATCGGCGCGGATTTAAAGGATAGCGTTTTTAATCAGCTCCTATGGGCAATTGACATACTGGGCGTTTCGGGCTTCTGGGAGATTAACCTGTCGCCGCTGAAACTGACATACAAGCCCACCGGGCAGACAATTTTATTCCGCGGTGTGGACGACCCGAGCAAATCAAAGTCAATTAAGCTTAAAAAAGGCTATTTCAAATACATTTGGTTTGAGGAGGCGGATCAGTTCTCCGGCATGGCGGAAATACGGAAAATTCTGCAATCCATAATGCGCGGAGGCAGCGGACAGCGCGTGTTTTTTACATACAATCCTCCGCAAAGCATAACAAACTGGATTAATGTTGA
>CAJLYO010000195.1 GCA_905210885.1 uncultured Eubacteriales bacterium
TATACTACGCCTGCAGCCGCAACAGTCACAATTAATACTATTACAATAATTTTTACTTTATTCATGGCAAACCTCATCAGTAAAATATTTCTTTTAAATACAAACCGCAGGCAGGCGCCGTAATTCCGGCACGGCGTCTGTCACCGCTTTTTATAATGTCCGGTATATCGCGAAAATCAATTCTTCCGCAGCCTGTGTAGAGCAGCGTTCCGCTTATTATGCGCACCATATTGTAAAGGTAGGCATTTGCGTTAATTTCAAATTCGCACACGCCGTCATCCGCCCGCACCTCAAGGCTGTTAACGGTTCTGACCGTGGTTTTCTGGCTGCCGCCGATTGCCATAAAGGCGGAAAAATCGTGGGTTCCGATAAAGTACTGCGCCGCGCGGCGGATATTGTCAAAATCAAGGGGGTATGAAAAGTGATAAGCGTAATTAAACAAAAAGGGATTTTCAACTTTTGAATAAACGGTTTTGTAAATGTAAGTTTTGGATTTTGCCGAAAATCTTGCGTGGAAATCACTTGCGGCAGACTCGCAGGAATATATGCGTATATCCCTCGGCAGCCGCGCATTAAGCGCCGCAGGCAGCTTTTCAAGAGGGATTTTTGTATCGCTCTCAAAGCTTATGCAGTAGTTTAAGGCATGAACGCCTGCGTCCGTTCTGCTGCACCCGGTAACGGTCACAGCTTCGCCGGTTGTCTTTTTTATTGCTTTTGTAACAAGCTCCTGAACCGTAACGGCATTATTTTGTATCTGCCAGCCGTGGTATGCGGTGCCGTCAAAGGCAAGCATTGCTTTTATATTCATAGTACACTTCCGAAATAGATATTTAAAGTGATAACCGCTGTGCAAAACGCAAGCATAATGCAGGCAGCGGCAGCGTCAACCCCTGTCATTTTCAAAACGTGCATGCGCGTTCTGTTTTCGCCTCCGCGGTAGCAGCGGCATTCCATAGCCATGGCCAGCTCGTCCGCACGGCGGAATGCGCTTATAAACAGCGGAACAAGCAGCGGAACAAGGCTTTTTGCACGGTGGACAATGTTTCCTGTTTCAAAATCCGCTCCGCGCGCGGACTGCGCCTTCATTATCTTATCCGTTTCCTCAATAAGAGTGGGGATAAAACGAAGGGCAATGGTCATCATCATTGCAAGCTCATGCGCCGGGAGTCCTATTCTCGAAAAAGGCGAGAGCAGCCGCTCTATGCCGTCTGTAAGCGTTATGGGAGAAGTTGTGTAGGTAAGCATTGACGTGCCTGCCATTAAAAGCACAATACGCACAATCATAAACACGGCATAATTTATGCCCTGGCGCGTAACCCTTAAAAATCCCCATTTCCATATCACATCGCCGCCTGTCATAAAAAGATTTAAAACAGCGGTAAAAACTATAAACACCATAATTGGCTTTATACCCTTTAATATATACCCAAAAGGTATATCCGTGGATTTTACCGTTATTATAAGCAGCAAAAGCACAGCGGCATAGCCTGCATAATTTTTCACGGTAAATATAAGCACAAGGTATACAATCGTAAGCAGAATTTTCATCCGCGGATCCATTTTATAAAGAAAGCTGTCGCCGGGAAAATACTGCCCCAGCGTTATATCTCTTAACATTTAAGCTGCACTCCGTCCTTAAGATTATTTAAAATTGCCTGTTTTGCCGCCGGAACGGTGCACACAAGGCTGCCGCACAGCTTATGTACAAGCGGCGTAACCTGCGGTGCGCAAAGACTTATTTTCTCAAGCTTACCATACTGAGAATAAACCTCCAAAGGCGTACCGTGCATAACAAGCTTACCCTCGCTTAAAACGTAAAGCAAATCAACGGTATTTGCAATGTCCTCCATGCCGTGGGATACCACAATTATCGTCATATCGCTCTTGGCGTGCATTTCCTTGATAAGTCCCAAAATATCCTCTCTGCCCTTGGGGTCAAGCCCTGCGGTAGGCTCGTCAAGCACAAGCACCTTCGGGTGCATTGCCAAAACTCCGGCAATGGCCGTACGGCGTTTTTGTCCGCCGGAAAGCTCAAAAGGCGATTTTTTATACAGCTTTTCCGAAAGACCGACGCTTTTTGCAGCCTCGATTACACGGTTTTTGACCTCCTCTTCGGAAAGCCCTAAGTTTTTGGGTCCGAAGGCAATATCCGCCTCTACCGTTTCCTCGAAAAGCTGATGTTCCGGATACTGGAACACCACACCGACTTCCGCGCGGATTTTGCGCATATCCGTTTTTTTGTCGCATATATCAACGCCGTCCACGGTAACAGTTCCCGAAGTCGGCTTCAAAAGTCCGTTAAAATGCTGTATTAACGTAGATTTTCCGCTTCCCGTATGCCCTATAATTCCGATGATTTTGCCTTTTGGAATGTACATTGTTATACCGTCTAAGGCACGCTTTTGATACGGTCCGCCCACAGAATAATCATAACACACGTTATCAACGGTTATTGCCGTTTCGTCTTTGGGGTGAGTGTGATGAGGTATAGGCGTTTCGCCGCCGCGCGTAACATACGGTTTTATTTCGTCAAAGGCTTCCTCCGGAGTAAGCACAGAGCCCGAAACCGAAAGTCCGCTTTTTGAAAGCTCATGTGCAAGCTCGGTAACCTGCGGCACGTCAAGCCCCAGTTCCTTAATTTTTGCAACATGGGAAAATATCTCACGGGGCGTACCGTCCATCTCAATGTGACCGCTGTTCATAACTATCACTCTGTCAGCTATGACCGCCTCGTCCATGTTATGAGTTATAAGCACAACGGTAATTCCGTTTTCGCGGTTAAGCTTTTTAAGAGTCGCCATAACCTCGCGCCGTCCCACAGGGTCAAGCATTGCGGTAGGCTCGTCAAGAACAATATATTTGGGCTCCATAGCCAAAACGCCTGCAATGGCAATACGCTGTTTTTGTCCGCCGGACAAAAGATGCGGCGCGTGGGTGCGGTATTTTTCCATGCCTACGGCTTTTAAAGCAGCATTAACGCGTTTTCTGATTTCCGGTGCCGGGATTCCGATGTTTTCCGGCGCAAACGCAACATCGTCCTCTACAATTGTCGCAACAATCTGATTATCGGGGTTTTGGAAAACCATGCCCACCGTCTGTCGTATCCGTATTAACAGGTTTTCGTCCGCAGTGTCCATACCCTCAACATAAACCTTTCCGCCGGAGGGCAGCAAAATTGCGTTGGTGTGCTTTGCAAGGGTGGATTTTCCGCTTCCGTTATGCCCCAAAACCGCGGTAAAAGTGCCTTTGTGAATTGTTACGCTTACATTGTCAAGAACGTTTTCAACGCTTTCCTCAGAATATTTAAATGTAAGATTTTCAACCTTTATCATGTGTTTTCCTCTATCTGCCGATGTATCTTGCCGAACAGCCGCACGGCAAAATCATGTTATTTTCGCTCATTGGTATGCCGATTTCATCTGCCTCAAAGCTGCCCTTAAATCTGCCGCCGAGCACCATTTCAAGAACATTTTTCATCGTTGCTCCGCTAAGACCTGTTGTGTAGGAATTTAAAAGCACAAAAAGCGGTCTGTCGCTTAAAACCTGTGAGCAAAGTGTTACAAAACGGTAAAGCTCAGTTTCTATTTTCCATACCTCGCCCCCGGGACCTCTGCCGTAGGAGGGCGGGTCCATAATTATAGCGTCATAACGCCTGCCGCGGCGTATCTCACGCTCCACAAATTTCATACAGTCGTCTACTATATAGCGTATGGGGTGCTCTTTTAATCCGGACAGCGCGGCATTTTCCTTGGCATGGGCAACAATGCCCTTCGCCGCGTCCACATGGCACACCTTTGCCCCGGCTTT
>CAJLYO010000196.1 GCA_905210885.1 uncultured Eubacteriales bacterium
CTTTATCAGGCGGCTGTGGGCTTTGTGCTTGTTGCGTTTTCAAATCACATTGTTAAAAAGGTTAATTCCGATATGTCGCTTTATTAAGGGGTGGGATAAATGAAAAAGAAAAAATCAAGACTTAAAATAAATGAGCTTTCGACAGGAGGGAAAGCTGCGCTGTTTTTGTTTTTCCTGATATTCTGTACACTGTGCCTGGTTCCCTTTCTGTTTATTGTAAGCATATCCTTAAGCACTGAAACGGATATCAATGCCTACGGATTTACACTTATACCCAGGCATCTTACCTTTGAAGCTTACAAATATCTGTTTAAATCGTCCCTCGGCGAGCTTGCAAAGGTATACGGAACAACTATTTTCGTAACGGTTGCGGGAACCGCCCTTGGTCTTTTAATTCAGGCGATGGCGGCGTGGGCGCTTTCGAGAAATCTTAAGTATTCAAGCTTTTTCTCGTTTTTTATGTACTTTGCGTCCCTGTTTTCCGGCGGTACGGTGGCATGGTATCTGGTATGCACGCAGGTGCTCCATATTCAGGATACGTATTTTGCGCTGATACTTCCTTATCTTGTATCTACGTGGAATATCATAATGCTTCGTACTTTTATGAAGGCGAACATACCAGAGGAAATAGTGGAATCGGTAAAAATAGACGGCGGCGGAGATTTGCTTTTGTTTTTCAAGTTTATAATCCCCCTTTCCGCGCCCGGACTTGCAACGATGGCGCTGTTTCTTGCAATTCAGTACTGGAACGACTGGTATCTGCCCATGATGCTCATAAACCGTGCCAATATAGTAAACCTTCAGTTCTACATGCAGAAGGTTATGAACAGCGTTCAGGCGCTTATAGAATTTGCTCAGCGCGAAGGCTCCAAAAATGTTAATCTGTCTTCCGTTGAAATGCCTCAGGAATCAATGAGAATGGCGATATGTCTTGTGGCGATGGGCCCCATACTTCTGGCGTCGCCATTTTTCCAGAGGTTCTTTATAAAAGGTATGACCGTGGGTGCGGTAAAAGGTTAATAAATTAATAGGAGGAGTAAAAATGTTAAAAAGATGGTTGGTATCACTTCTTGCCGTTGCTATGCTTTTGGGAACGGCAGGCTGCTCAAAAGGCGGAAATCCCCAGATTGCGGACGAGGACGATGAGAGCAAGCCGTATAATATTGTTTGGTATTACATAGGCGGAACGGAAACCAAGGATCAGAAGCTTGTAAATGAAAAGGTAAACGAAATTACGAAAAAGAAAATTAACGCTACCGTTGAAATGGTTCCCATTGACTGGGGCTCATACGAGAGCAAAATGAACCCGATTATCGCGTCAAGCGAAGAGTTTGACCTGTGCTTTGCGTCAAACTGGATTTTGCTTTTGGATCAGAATATTCAGCGTAATGCTTTCAGAAATATTAAAAATGACGTAGAAAAGTACGGCAAGGATATCATTAATGTTCTGGGCGAGGACACATATAACCTTGCGGTGGACAGCAAAAAGGATGCCCTGTGGTTTGTGCCCACTTACAAGGATTTGCCCGTTTCCTGGGGTTTTATGTACCGTAAGGATTTGGTTGAAAAATACAATATAGATATTGAAAACATAAACAGCTATGAGGAACTGCTGCCGGCTTTGGAAACAATTAAGAAAAACGAGCCTAAGGTTATCCCCACACTTATAAACGGCGGCAGCGGCAGCCCCATGTCACTTATTGATTTCTCAATGTTTGTATACCCCTGCGGTTTCTTTAACAATAAGGAAATCGGCGTTGCACAGAATTACGTTGAAACAGATGATTACCGTGAAGCTGCACTTATGTGCAGAAAGCTGTACACCGAAGGTTACATAAGAAAAGACAACAACCTTTTAGATTCAGCTCAGGTAGATACAATGAAGAAAAACGGTGACTTTTTCTGCTGGGTTGAGCAGTTAAAGCCCGGTAAGGACGGCGAGGTTTCCGAGGGTAAAAAGCATCAGTATGTTCAGCACATGGTTACACCGCCGAAAATGGATGCTGGAAATGTTCAGGGCGCGACACTGTGCGTTTCCAGAACCTCAAAAAACCCTGCAAGAACGGTTAAGTTTATTAACCTTCTGTACAGCGACCCTGAGCTTTTAAATCTTATAAACTACGGCATCGAGGGTATGCACTATAAAAAGATCGGCGAAAACAGAATTGAGAAAATCGATGGTGCAGGCTATAACAGAGCCGGTATGCAGTGGATGTTCGGCGATACCACACAGTGCTACCTGCTGCCTACGGACGCAGATGACAAAAACGAAAAAATGCGTGAGTTTAACAAAAGCGCAAAGCCGTCGATATATACGACGCTTCCTTCAATAGATACGCTTAGCCTTAAGATGGAAATGGCAACCTGTAACACGGTTAAAAACGAATATGATCCGCTTATATCAAGCGGTACGGTTGCCCCGGATGAGTATCTTCCCAAATTCAGCAAAAAGCTTAAGGAGTCCGGTTCCGACAAGATATTTGAGTCGGTTAAAAAATCAGGTGATGAGTTTTTAAAAACCTATAAACCCGAAAATTAAAAGGAGGACACAATGAAAAATATCAAGGTACTGTCTGCTCTGAGTGCCGGAATCCTCGGTTTTTCGGCGTGTGCCTATGCGGCGCCGCTTATAAATACTCCGGTTTCAAATTCGAGCACCGATACAATGCGCATTGCCGGAACAACCGAGCTTGCGGAGGATTACGTAAATATTGTAGTTTACAACCCCGACGGCAAAATCGGCTATGCCGAGCAGTTAAACTCTGATTCATCAAAGGCTTTTGACAGAACGGTGCTTTTGGAGGGCGGCTCCGGCGCATACAGAATAGACGTGCGTACATATGAAGGTGTAGAAAGTTTTACCGTCAATCATTCCTCGGCGGCGGATATGAAGAAAATAATTGAAATCGTGAACACTGCCGCAAGTGCCGATGATGTTAAAGCTAAGATTTTTGATAACGATAATTATTCAAAAATTCTAAAGCAGGATGAGGAGCGCTTTAAGTCATTAAAAGATAAAACCATACTTTACGAAATGCTCTGTGCCGGCAAGCCCTATGACAGTGAAAACACCGCGGAATACGCAAGGGTTGACGAAATCCTTGCAGCCGCGGCGGTTGTGGGCGCAGTAAATGAGGCGGAGAATATTTCCGAAATTAAGACTATCTTAGAGGAAAATGACGGACCGTTCGGTATTAAAAGTACTGCGGCATATTCCGTTTTGTCAAAGGATTACGAAACCGCAGAGGCATACGACAAGGCTATGTCCGGTATGCTTAAACAAAATTACAGAAGTGTAAAAGCTGTTAAACAGGGCTTTATCGACGCTTCCGCGTCAGCTGCAATTGTCTGCTTAAACGACAGAATGAAAACAAACGAGCTGTTTTCCGACCTGGGCTACAGCGTTGACAATGAAAAGTATGCAAAGTTAAGTTCGGCGCAAAAAGCGGAAATCGCAAACAGCCTTAAAAACGGCGGATACAAAACCGCGGACAGTGCATATAACGCATTTGCACAAATGGTAAGCGATGCGAAAATCGGAACAGACTCCGGTGGCACAAGCACAAACAGACCCTCCGGCGGCGGAGGCGGTTCAGGCACCGGCGGAGGCGGTTTCACAATCGGCTCGGAACCGAAAGATCCGAACGGAAGCGGCGAAACAAAACCGGAGGAAAAACCGCTGTTCGGCGATTTAACAGAGGCGGAATGGGCACGTGATGCGGTAATGTTCTTAAACCGTGCCGGTATCGTTTCGGGATATGAGGACGGCTCGTTCAGACCGAATAATCTTGTAACGCGTGAGGAA
>CAJLYO010000197.1 GCA_905210885.1 uncultured Eubacteriales bacterium
ACTCCGCTTACCGATGTCGACTGCGCCTTTGCTTGCTCGGCAAGCTCGGGGCGCGACACTCCGAGTACGCCGAGGCTTATGCCAAGCGCCATGCCTAATGATAAAGCTGGGATTATAAATCGCTTAAATCTCAATTGCATAACCTCCTTATTTTTGACCGAATTCCTTATTCAGCGCATTTATATTACTGTCGATAACGCCCGACCATCTATCAAGCGTTGAGCGCACGTTCTCGGCACCGCAGGAAGCTAATTCCGCCCACATACGCTGCTCGGTGTAGCTTCCGTCATACGACACTATTCCCGCAAGTTCGTAGCTCTTGGGCTGCTCCCACAGCCAGTTGTTAAAATCGGTGGCGTTCTGGTCGATCCAGCGCTCCGAACCCTTCTCGTCAAATTCGCTTGACCACCAATAGCGCAGCGCATATGCGGCTGCCTCCGCATTTTTAGAGCCCTTCGGGAAGCCCCACATCTGAAGACCTACCGGTACTACAAGCTTTTCTCCCTTGGGTGACGGCAACGGAGCATAGTCATACTTAAACTTTAAATCACGGTCGCAGAAATCGCCCTTCTGCAGCGAATAGTTACCATAGATAAACATCGGGCACTTCTGTGCAATAAAGCCCGCTTTATTAAGACCGAGATTCAGAACCTTATATTTATTCTGCAAATCGTTTATCAGCGTCCAAGCACTCAGAAGCTTGGGGTCGCTCATATTGTTTTTTATCTTGCCGTTGTTAATCTTTGTATATGTTGTATTTGCGGTCGAAATAAAATCGTGTGCGTGATACTCACACGCCACAGCCGCCTCGCATTTGAGTTTATCCTTTATCTTTACGCTAAGGTCGGTAAACGTGTCCCAATTCCAGTTGCCGCTCTCCCAAAGCTTACGCGGAGTATCAAGACCCGATTTGTCAAACATCTCTTTATTATACAAAAGAATGTTGAATACCGACATGGAAGAACCCTTTATATGCGCGCCGTAAAGCTTGCCGTTGAATTTAAAACTTTCCATAGTGTCAACATCAAAAATTTTTTTGTCGCTGTAATCAAGCTTTCCGTAAGAAAGCGGCTCGAAATAATCCTGCATTATACTGTTCGGGTACTCTCTTATGCAAGCAAGGTCGGGACTGTTACCCTGAATTTTCATTGAGGACAGCTTTTGCATATACTCACGGTCACCGCCCGATGAAATCCACTTTATTTTTATGCCGGTAGCTTCCGTAAACTTCTGCATTTTCGCCTTTTCCGCTACGCCGGGCTCCCACCAAATAAGTATTTTAACCTCTTTGCCCTTCAGCTTTTTCGGAACCGAGCTTAAAAAGTCCTTTTTCGCTTCCTCGTTAATTTGGTGTGTTTCGGATACCTTTATTGTTGATTTGCTCCCGCCCTGCGTTTTTCCGCCGGGAGTGGTCTGCTGTTTTCCGCCGGTTGTTCCCGAAACATCCGCGTCATCGTCATCTTCGGTATCAACCGCGTCGCCGTAGTTAATTTTCTCCTCCGATTCGTTTCCTGTTTTACTTCCGCAGCCCACTGCAGATAAAAGCAAGCACAGAATTACCAAAAATGAGAAAAATTTGGTTAAAATGGTTTTTTGTTTCATAATTTTCGTCCTTTCTGAATTTAGCCTGTAAAAACACTGGCGAAACAGTTTTATATATATGTAAAAATTAAAGTTACTTCCCCTTTCTCACATTTGAAATTTTTAAAGCATTCCACGGTTATTTTTATACATATTTATTATAAACATTCAAATTCAACTTTTATAGATATTTTCGTCCATAATATGGCGATTTTGTCCAGGGACTTGTATTATTTTCAAAATGTTGTATAATATACACATAATAGCTGAACACAATCTATTTTTTATCTGTTTGATTTACGGAAAGGAACAAAGGCAACTTTTATGAATTTCAACCTTAAAAGAGACGAATTGTTTGACATTATCCGGGCTTTTTACGATGTGACCGGCATTCACATTACCGTATGGAACGTAGGTCACAACGAGTGGATTGGTTACCCCTCCCCCGAGAGAAACAAATCCACCTTCTGCAAACTTATGCATTCGTGCAATAATTCGGGTTCGCAATGCTGGCAATGCGACGACCTCGCAATGAGAAAGTCATATAAAAACAATTGCTTTATTTACCGTTGCCATGCGGGCCTTACCGAATGCATAATACAAATCAAGGAAAAAGAAATCCCCTTCGGTTTCGTGGTTATCGGTCAGGTTTCCGATGTAAAGGACGAAACCGAAAGGAAAGAGCAGTTGCTTAATATATGCCGTTCCTACGGATTTTCCGATGAAGAGGCAGTTCCCGCCGTAAATTCGGTACCGTATTTCCCTACGGAATATATCAAACAGGCAGCAAAAATAGCCGAGGCATGCGCGAATTATATTATGACGAGGGAGCTTATAACGTTCGGCAAAAATCAAATTGTCTCGCGCGCAAAAAATTTCATATCGGATAACATATTCAAGAATAATAATGTAACCGTAGAGGATGTATGCAACAGCCTAAGCGTCAGCCGAACCGCGCTTTACAATGCGTTTAAAGCCGATGGCGAAATCGGCATATCAAATTACATCTTATCGGAAAAAATGAAATACGCAAGGGAAATGCTTATAAAAACCCAACTCCCTATATATCAAATAAGCAGTTTGGTCGGATTTGCCGATTACAATTACTTCAGCAAGGTTTATAAAAAGTTTTACGGCAGATCGCCGAAATCATACAGATAGCAGGGAGCGTACATAAATTATAAATATTATATTTACAGGTCGAGTGACGGTTACGGCTACCGTACACCGGGCTATCAAACTTCTCAAGACACCTATATGAGATATGAGGAATTTAATTTCACCGTATTATTGATTTAATTGAAAGTAATGAGTTTGTTTGAGCAACTTGATTTCAAAAGAATGATCGGCGTTACTCTGGCTATCCTTGGCCGTGAATTTCATTTCAGTAAAAATCACATAATAAATATTTCCGTAAAATTGTTCGGCATTACCCCGATGGCATATCTTCAAAGACGAAGACTGCAGCGGTGCTAGCAGCTTATGGAGATACCCTCAGATTCACTTGAAAGCATAGCGGCGGCAAGTGGATTTAATAATTATTCTAACTATTATAAGCTTTTCGTGCAAAAAAATCATATTTTTCCCGAAAAGTGGCGCGAGAAAAAGAGATTGGCAATATAAATAGACGAATCTTTTTGCAGCGAAACAGATACTTACTTCAAGAGCTGCGTTCAGCCTCGTTTTCATAAAATCACACTCCACATTTTTCCCTTTCTGCTGTAATACATCTTCAGTTGGGTAAGTTCACTTTCACCTGCCACCATGACAGGTGGCACCTGTCAGCTTGTAGGCGCAGTTACCCCTTGGCGGAGGATTTTACTTTTTTACTCCGCTTTCAGCCGAAACAGCAGACTGCTCTTGCCGCCTTTCTTGCGGTATCGCTGCTCGGTTTCAATAAGCCCTGCTTTTTTGAGGTCACGGATTCCGCGGCGGACGGTGGAGGGCGAATACTTGAGGTCGGCGGCTATGGTCGGGATGCTTTGCGTATAGGTCGGTGTACTTATTGACGAGATACAATATATTATTTCCGTTTGATCGGGTTGGATTTCGCAGGTCGATAACGGAAACCATATAGCCGTAATCCTTGGCGATGTTTCCGTAGTTACGCATGACATCGCCCTTGGTATCGGTGGAGAGAAAGGACATTCCGGATGCGCAGGCGTACTCGATGCACGGGTACAGCCAAAAGGCAGTCTT
>CAJLYO010000198.1 GCA_905210885.1 uncultured Eubacteriales bacterium
AGCTACCTTATTTGCAGGCTGCTGACCGTTTTCGTCCGCGGCAAATTTGTTTCCGGAAATGTCATATATATTATTCCATAATTCCTTGTTTTCGTTTTCGGAAACCGTTACTTTGCTGAATTTATAGAAATATCCTCTTTCCTGTGTAACGGAGGAGGAGTCGGTATACGGGTCGGGAATTTTGTATTCAAACACCATAACCGGCTTTCCGTCTGTCTTTTTCGGTGCAAACTTTAGAAACGGCGCCTCAGCAAGCATGCCGCTTGTGCCGTCGATTCCGATTGTGTCGATTTTCAGCGTAAGATTTTCAAGAGCGCTTTGGGAGAGATTTTTAAACATAACCGGTTCGTCCCACTCAACCTGAAAATATACGGTATTGTCATTAAGAGCCTTTAAGTCGTCAAGAGTTACCGCACCGGAGTCAAATTCCTTTTCACCTTTTTCGTCCGCGGTTACTCTCACCGTGCTGATTTGCGGACCTTTTATATCTCTGCCCACAAGCATTGCGCCGGAAAGATAGGAGTCAACCCGTGCGTCGCGGTCGCTCCTTGCCCAAAATGATATGTCCCAAAGTTTATCGCCGCTTTTCCATGCGGAGTTATCATATAAATTCGGGCCGCCTTTTATGGTGTTGTAGCTTTTCCAGCCGCCGCCGCTTGAATTAATCAATTCGTCAAAAACATACGTCATACCTGTGTCGTTGCTTTTGCCCGATATGCCCCATTTTGTCTGTACGGTTTTTACCTTCCATGATAAAAAGTACTGCAAGTCGCCCTTTTCATACATGTTGTTAATATTGCCGTTTTCTCTGCCTTCTTTGTATATAAGGGGATCAAAGCGAACCGTAGCCGCCCACGAACGCACATTCCGCGGTCCGGTTATCTGCGTTTGCCATTCGCCTTTATGGTTTATGCAGCCGGACAGGTCGCCGGAAAGCTTTCTGCCGAAATGGTTTAAAAGGTATTTGTTGTTTGTTAGCCATTTTACGGACTCTGCCTCGTTTTGGGTTATTTTGTCGCTCAGACCGCCCCATTCGGTTATCGCCGCGTCAAAAAAACGTATCGGCTCATTGCCTGCGTAAAGCTGTGTAACGGGCGTATAGGTTATGCTGTGTCCGTATCTGTTTTTGCCGCCGTCGGCAAATGCCGTGCCACCCAGTACCGAACAAAAAAACAGGCTCAGTGTCAGAGCAGATGCCGTAATTCTTTTTTTCATTTTATAAAATCCCCCTTTACCTTAGCAGAGCAGAAGTTCTCGCAAGAAATACCGCCGTTTTATACGGCTTTTGTATCCAGTCATCTGCCCCGGCGTTTAACATGATTGTTTCCTCCTCGCCGCTTCTGCCTATAAAAAGCAGCTTGGGCGGCTTTTCCATGCCTTTTATCGATTTGCAAAATTGCAGCCGCTCCGACTGCCGTGTTTCCAAATCCGCAATAACAAGGCGGACGTTTTCACGGCTTATTAACTTTTCAGCATCGGAAATATCCCGGCAGCTGCAAGCATCGTAGCCTTTTCTTTTCAGAATTTTACCGGTCAGGTCGGCAAGCTCCGTATCATGCCCGACAATTAAAATTTCCAAATCAACACCCCCATAAAAAAACAACTGATTTCTGTATTTTAAGTATATCAGAAATCAGCTGCTGTTTTTCAATTGTTAGGGAAAACTCACAATTCGGTTGTAGTAAACATGTAGCCTTTGCCGTAAACCGAAATAATGTCGTAATCACGGGAGTTTACGGAGTTAATTTTCCTTTTCAGATTTTTAATATGGAAGCGTATCGTGCGCGTGTCGTCCGCAGAGGGCATACCCCACACCGCCTCGTAAAGCTCGCCGGGGGAAAACACCCTGTTTTCGTTTTTCACAAGCAGCAAAAGGAGGGCAAATTCCTTTGCGGTAAGTTCTGCGTCATTGCCGTTTATAAAGGCTTTGTTTTTGGAAATATCCAGTACCACCGCCCCTTTTTCAACAAGCTTCAGTTGGTTGTGCTTTTCCACCATTTTAAAATGGCGCGACAAAAGCCGCTCGGTAACCGCGGTAAGCTCGTCAAAGCTGTACGGTTTTGTAAGATAGTAATCGGCTCCGCGGTCAAGACCTTCCACTTTGTCGGAAATTTCGTCTTTTCCGGTCAGGAAGATAACGGGGTTATCGCTTTTTTTGCGAAAGTTTTCGCATATATCACAGCCGCTTCCGTCCGGCAGCATTATGTCCAGAATAAGCAAGTCTGGTGTACATTCCGACAGCTTTTCCATGCTTTCCTTAAAGGACATGGCAGTGATTACGTCGTAACCTCTGCGCTTCATCATTCGTGCATTAATGCTTAAAACCTCCGGTTCGTCCTCAACAATAAGTATTACGGGATTTCTTTTGTCCATCTTACATATCCTCCGACTGCGGCAGGGTAAAGGATACAGTTGTACCTTTGCCAAGCTCGCTTTCAATCCATATGTCACCCTTGTGGGCGGTTATAATTTTGTGGCACACGTAAAGTCCTATGCCGTGCCGCCAGTATTCCTTGCTGACCGATACATATCCCTCAAGCGCCTTGTTTTTTAATTCCTCGCCCATTCCCTCGCCTGTGTCCGAAACGGAAACAAGCTGGCCTTCGCCGCGGCTTTTTAATGATACTGTTATAATACCGTTTTTCGTATGCTGCATGCTGTTTGAAAGCAGGTTTGTCACTACCTGCATAATTCTTGCATAATCGGCGTTTATGGGCGGAAGGGTTTCGTCAAGCTCAAGCTTAAGGGTGTTTCCGCCGGTGTAATTTTTACCGAAATAGGTGTTTGCCGCTTCTGTTAAAAGCCGTGACAGCCGCAGCGGCGCAATATCTAACGACAGCCTTCCCTGTTCGATTGCGACTGTGTCCATAAGTTCAACCACAATGCGGTCAATGCGCACAACCATTTTTTCAATGGTTTTCTGATTTTCTTTCATAATTTCGATATCCGGCTGCGGCTCGTCCAAAAGCTCAAACGTGTCGCGCGCATGGAGATTTATGGCGTTTAACGGGTTTTTTATTTCATGGGCAACGGTGGTTAAAAATACGGACTTTGTTTCGTCATGGTGCTTTAGCTGTTCGTTCTGACGGGCAAGCTGTTTTCGCTGCATGGCGTATTCCTTGATGTGAAGAAACATAACTATTCCGCATGAAACGCTTACCGCCGTGGTCGTGACAAGAGTGTCTGTCAGCATTTCAGCTTCGGTTGCAAACCATGTGACATATTGGGGATTGCAGTACCCGAAAATGCAGATTGCCGTGTACTCCGCGATTTCCCCGAGGGATACCAAAAGCGCCGCTTTCCCCTCAAGCATCAGTACGGTGAATAAAACGGCGAAAATAAACAGCGACGGCATGCCGCCTTTGTATCCGCCGGACGCAAAAAGCTGCATGGGAAACAAAATCATAAATATGCTTACGATTGTTGTTATATAGCCTATTTTGTATCTGCCGGTTTTATATGTAAATACCAAAAGACCTCCGGAGAGCAGCGCAAGCATAGCACTCAGCACGGCGCTTGTCCACATGCCGGTTATCAGGTTAAGGATAAACGTTGCAACGCTTATCCCAACGCCCGCAACGGCAAGAACGTTAAATAAACGGACGCGAAAATCCAAACGGCTGTCAAAAAAGCCTGCGCACAAATTTTTGATTTTTGTATATGACATGTTTAATTCATTCCTATACTAATATTTTTACGGGGAGTCAGATAATAAGACGAAGGCACCGTGGAAAAACGGTGCCTTTTT
>CAJLYO010000199.1 GCA_905210885.1 uncultured Eubacteriales bacterium
AAAATGATGTCAAGCCGTTTTGCCGCAAAATTTTCAAAAACGCTCAACAGTCTGTAGCTTTCCTTTTACAAGGCACCTTGAAAACCAAGACTTGCGGCAAAGTTCACAGGACACTTTATTTTTCTTATACGGTTGCGTGTTTTTTTGCAAGTCTTTTTTCCTTTTTCTTTTCACGTTTTATTTTTCCGTCGTCCATTATTGAATAAACAGCCGGGATAACCAACAGGGTAAGGAATGTTCCCACCGTAAGACCGCCCACGAGCACTACTGCAAGGGGTTTCATCATTGCGTCACCGTTCGAAGTTGCAAATGTCATAGGCAAAAAGCCCAATATTGAAGTAAGGGACGTCATAAGAATAGGACGTATTCTTGTCAGTCCTGCCGTTACAAGTATTTCGGTTCGGTTTTCTTCCGGGTTTTCCTCACGGGCAGTGTTTACAAAATCTATAAGCACAATCGCGTTGTTAACAACTATACCTATAAGCATAAGTATACCTATACAGCTTATTACCGAAAGCGGCGAGCCGGCTATAACAAGTGACAGCACAACGCCTATCATTGCAAGTGGCAGTGTGAAAAGTATTATAAACGGCTGGCGCAGGCTTTCAAACTGTGCCGCCATAACCATGTACATAAGCAAGATACCAAGCAGAATGGCAAGCAGCAGCGACTTCATTGCATCCATCATTACTTCATATGTTCCGCCGGCTTCCTCGGTAACGCCGTCCGGTGTATCGATTTTTGCAAGAGCCTCTTTAAATTTCGTGCTTACAGTCTGCATATCTGTGCCGTAGAGCTTACCGGTTAAGGTGTACACACGCTTCTGATCAATCCTCATAAGCGAGCTTTGACCCTGTTCGACGGTAACGTCGGCAATATCCGAAAGGGTTATCCACTGACCGGTGAGGGATTTTAGCTGAACTGTTTTTAAGTCGTTGTAGTTACCGATATAGTTTTTCGGATAAACGACTTTTATGTCATACTCTGAGCCGTTGTCACTGAAAGTAGATGCTTTCGTTCCGTCAAGGGCGCCTTTTATAAGGTTGGCGGCGGTTGCGGTATTCATACCGTACATAGCAGCCTTTGCGGAGTCAAGCTTTATACGCACCTCGGATTTTGTTTCCGAAATGGAGGTAGAGGTTTCCGAAACGCCGTTCACTGACGCAAGCACTTCTTCGGCTTTTTTTACATAGTCCTCGAGGGTACTGTCGTTGCTGCCGGAGAACTGATACTGAATTTCGTCTGTGGAAAGGGACATGCCGGTGTTTGAACTGCTCATCTGTATTGTTGCGCCGGTAATGTCCGCACATTGCTCACGGAGCGTCTGTATAACATCGTCTGTGCTTTGCTTTCTGTCGTCGCTGAGCGTTACGGTGATTGTAGCCGTGTTTGAAGTTGTTCCGCCGAGCATTGCGGTCTGACCGCCGGAGCCTACGCTTGAAAATACGGTTTTAACATTTTCGTTATCCTTAATTATATTTTCAAGCTGCATGCAAAGCTTATCGGTATCCTCAAGTTTTGAGCCCTGGGGCAGCTCTATGCTTACGCTTATAATTCCCTCGTCCGCATTTTCCATAAGCGTCATACCAAGCGTTGAAAGAACGCCGAGGCTTACTACGAACAGAGCCAGTACTGCGGCAATAAAACGCTTTCTGTGGGACAAAACCCATCTTAATGTTTTTTCATACAGAGCAAAAAACTTGTTAAGCAGTTTTTCAAAGGGATTTAATATAAACAGCAGATATTTATCCTTTTTGCCTACCGTTTCAAGCTTTGAAGTAAACATCGGTATAAGCAGGAATGTTACAAGCAGTGACGCAATCTGCGAGAAAATAATCGCGAACGCAAACTGTTTGAACATTATCGCCATCATATTGTCTATAAACAAAAGCGGTACGTATACTATACATGTTGTTAAAACGGATGCGACAACTGCACCGATAACCTCGCCGGCACCGCGTATTGCACCTGTTTTTGCGTCATCTCCGCAAGCTTGGCGGCGGCGGAAAATGTTTTCCAGTACAACAACCGCGTTATCAACCAGCATGCCGACACCGAGCGCCAGACCGCCGAGGGAAACCACGTTAAGGGACATACCGGAAAAATACATTCCGATAAATGTTGTAACGATTGATACAGGCATGGATATACCGATAACAAGCGATGTTCTGATGCTTCCAAGGAAAAGCAAAAGTACCAAAACTGCCAGGATTCCGCCTGTTATCGCGTTTTCTGCAACGGAGCGAATGGAATCCTCGATATATGTACCCTGTTCCATTGTCATATTGTACGAAAACTTCGGGTTTGATTCCTTAAGACCGTCAAGCACTTTGTATATCTCGTTTACAACGTCAACGGTGTTGGCATCGGACTCCGACGCTATCGAAAGTGAAATGGAATTTTCACCGTTTAAACGCGCGATGGAGGAGGCATCCGAATATGTATCTTTAACAGAAGCAACGTCCTTTAAATACACAACCTGACCTTGTGAAGTCATAAGCGGTACCACGGAAACGTCTTCAACCTTTTTGAATTTACCGATTGCACGCGCCGAAAGCTTTTTGTTCATGCCCTCCGTAGTACCCGCCGGCATGTTAATGTTCTGCGCGGAAATTCCGTTTACAACGTCTGATAATGTCATGTTGTAGCCGAAAAGCTTTTCCGGGTCAACGGTAACTTCTATAATTCTGTCCTGTGCGCCGGTTAATGTTACCGAGGCTATGCCGTCTACGGCTTCAAGCTTGTTTTTTACGTTGTCCTCAACATACTTTTTTGTTTGGATAAGGTCGTAACCTTCGTATGAAACGCTCATCATTGCAACGGGCATCATTGAGGTATCAAGCTTTAAAACCATGGGATCACCTGCCTCGTCGGGCAGCACGGATTTAATCATGTCTATATTGCTTTCCATGTCGCTTACGGCTTTGTCCATGTCTGTCCCGGAGGAAAACTCTGCCATAACAAGGCTTGTTCCTTCGGAGCTTTGTGAGGTAAGTGTTTTTACCCCGGAAACGGAGCTTACGGCGCCTTCAATGGTTTTTGTAACCATGTTTTCAACTTCGGCGGAGCCTACAGTTCCGTACTGTGTGTAAACAAGTGCCATGGATAGGTCCATTTCGGGCATCATTTCCAGCGGCAGCATGCTCATTGAATACAAGCCGATTACAACGAAAATCAAAACTACCATTGTAACCGCTACCGGTCTTTTTACCGATATTTCATGTAGTTTCATATTTTTTATTCCCCTTATTCACTGACAATTTTGATTTTGTTGTTCTTTTCGGAAATATATTCCTTACCGGAAACTATAACGCTATCACCCTCGTTTATTCCGGAGGTGATTTCGGTCAGCTCATCATTGCTGATTCCCGTTGTGACGGTGACCTTTTTTGCAGTATTGCCTTCTGCAACATATACGTAAAGCTCATCGCCCGACTGCATAACAGCTTCTGCCGGGATTGTTATAATGTTCTTTTCCTCACGTGTTACAAGGGAAATCTCCGCGAACATACCTTCTTTAAGCTTGCCGTCTTTGTTTGATATTTCTATTCTTACGGTATACATTCCGGTTTGTGCATTTTTAACGGGGTTTACAACGGAAACTTTGCCTTCGATATTGTCAATTCCGGCGGATTTTACCCTGAAGGAGAAGTTCTGCTTCGTTTCTATGGATGCCCTGCGGGAGCTGGACGTG
>CAJLYO010000200.1 GCA_905210885.1 uncultured Eubacteriales bacterium
TGAATAGTGAAAAGTGGATAGGGAATAAGTAAAAATCGACAAGTTTCTTACGAACCTTGTCGATTTTTTGGAGGAGAGGAAGGGATTCCGTCAGGACGCCGCTCAAAAGCCCTTCTTCTGCCGCAGGCAGCGGGCTTTTTCCTTCGAATCCCTTCTAATCAAATAAAAAAAGAAAACACACCTAACGGTATGTTTCCTTTTTTGGAGGAGAGGAAGGGATTCGAACCCTCGATACGCTATTAACGTATACAGCATTTCCAATGCTGCGCCTTCAGCCAACTCAACCACCTCTCCGAGCTGCCCTCTAACCCGTTTATTATACTACACTTTTCAAAAAAAATCAAGTGTTAATTTAAAAAATATCAAACTTTTCTATTTCCGCAAACCCGGCAGCAGCATCGGTATCCGGAATTTGCTCCGATATAAGCGGAATATCCATTCCGTACTGCTTAAGCTTTTCAAAAATCAGCCCGAAATTCAACATACCCTTTCCCGGTACGGTCAGGGCAATTTCGCCGTTTTCCACGGTAAAATCCTTGACATGTATAACCTTCATAACGTCATGGAGTTTATCGAACATATATTCAATCATATCGTCCGCCGATTTGTAATTATCCATGGTAACAAAATTTACAGGGTCAAAAATCACCTTAACGTTATCGGAATTTAAGTCGCGGACAAGCCGCTCGGTTCTTTCCGGGGTGTTCATAACATGGCACCACACGCCCTCAACGGCGATATCAACATTGTGTTTTTCCGCCTCGGCTGTAAGAATACGCATAGTCGAAAGCAGGCGGAGATACGCCTCCTCGCTGCTGTTATCATCATTGTAATAGCCTGTTTCCGTGCCTACAACCAGCGGCTTTAAAATCGAGGCATATTTGATTTTTTCCTTGAATTTCCCGATTTCCGCTTCAAGTTCGGCATCGTCTGCCGAAGAAGGATTTATGTAGCTGCCCAAAACGGCAATTTCAGTATTGCCCAGCATTTTTCGTATCCCGGCGGCATATTCCGGCGAAAAATTGCCGAATTTAAAGTCAGCAAGGCTTTTCTCCAACACAAGCTGCATTTGCGAAAAACCCATTTCGCGAAATCTTTTTATTACATTTTCAAAGCCGTCGGCGTATATATCGTGGGCGCGTATTCCGGTTTTCATATATATCTGCTCCTAAAATAATGCCGTCCTGCAGTAAACGTTACATTATACATTAAATAAGATTTTTCTTTTTTAAATATCCTTTAAGACACGTAAAAGTTTCGTCGCTGATATCGTGCTCAACCTTACAGCTATCCTCATAGGCGGTTTCCTCGCTCACGCCCAGAAGCATAAGGGTTTTCGCGATTGTTTCATGGCGCTCATACATTTTCGCCGCGATTTTCTGTCCCTTTTCGGTTAAATCCAGGTTGCCGTCATTATCCACCGTTATGTACCCTTCCTCCCGAAAGGATTTCATTGCAACGGAAACGCTGGGCTTGGAAAAATTAAGGTGATTTGCAACATCGATACTGCGCGCATAGCCTTTTTTATTCTTTATCATAAGTATTGCTTCAAGATAATTTTCCGCCGACTCCTTTATTTTCACAGCTTCTTCACCTCAATCCCTCAAAAAATTTATTCAAAACCCCGGTGCACTCGTCCTCCATTATTCCGCCGTACACCTGTATATTTTTCATTACAAATTCCGTGTTTTTGTCGTATGCACCGAAATACACCGACTTAAACCGTGCCTGGGCTATTGCTCCGCGGCACATTTCGCAGGGCTGGAGCGTTACGTACAAATCGCAGTCGTAAAGCTGCCAGCGTTTAAGCTTTTCGCCGGCACGGGACAGCGCAACTATTTCCGCGTGTGCCGCCGCGCTGTGGGTCTTTTCCCTCAGATTATACCCCGACGCTATTATTTCGCCGTTTTGCACAACGACTGCGCCGACGGGGATTTCCCCCGATTTTCCGGCAATTTCCGCAAGGCGGATTGCCTCGTTCATATATGGGTTAAACATTAATCCACCAGCCTTAACGGGTCGAAATCCAAGTAATCGCAGGAAACCAGGCGGTACTCTGTTCCGTTTACCGTGTCCTCAAAATAATTTGAATTTGCACGCACATTTCCGTGCAGATGCCCGTAGACGCAAAGGGAAACGCCGAAATTTTCAAGAACCGTCATAAAATTAAGGTCGGGCGGATAGTGCAGCGCCGCGATTATTTTATCCGGATTTTTAGCGTTTGCCGCGCGAAGTCCCAGCTGCAGCCGTTCAAGCTCGCGGGAATATATGCGTTTATCCTCGGCATTATTTGAAGTTAAAATCCAGCCGCGTGTCGCGCACACGGCGGTGTTTTTGTACATATAGCAATTATTTTGAAGGAAATTTATGGTGTTAAACCCCATTTTTTCGCAAAAATCCTTTTGCTTTTTCATGGTAGTCCACCAATAGTCGTGATTTCCCTTTGATATCAGTTTTGTACCGTTTAAATTGTTGATAAATTCAAAATCGCGGTCGGTGTGTTCAAGATACATCGCCCAGGAAACGTCGCCGTTTATTATAACCGCGTCATCGGACTTTACTTTTTCATTCCAGTTTTTTTGCAGCTTTTCCTCGTAATTTTCCCAGTTTCCGCCGAAAACGCTCATAGGTTTGTCTGTTCCCAGCGACAGATGAAGGTCGCTGATTGCGTATAGTGCCATAGGAAAAAGCCGCCTCCTTTTTAAATGAATAATAAACAAAAATCAAGCAATAATAATAAACGCAGCACAAAATATTTTTTAAAAAGGATGTGTTTTTAAATGGAAAAACATAACTGCGACTGCATTTCAGGCATTGTCTGCGACGCAACAAACTGCACCTACAACGACTGCAAAAAGTGCACAGCACCCGGTATCAACGTAGGCGGTCAAACGGCACAAAGCTCTTACGAAACGGAATGCAACACATTTAAAACAAAATAACAAAATGATGCGGCGGAGTTTTCCGCCGTATTTTTTATGCTGTGCAAACAACGCAAAAATACCAAACAGTAACCGTCCTACTTATTAAACTCCGAAACGAAATTTTTCATATCGTCTTTTTCGATATATCCGGGGAAACGAACCTCTTTATTTTTAAGCTGTGCAAGACCTTTGGAAATTACAAGTCCCGAAATATCCGCGAGCATATCCAAAAGCTCGAACTCCGTCTTATTTTTAACGGCGTCGTCGCCCTTTATTGCGGAAATAACCGCGCCGTTAAACTTAAACGGGCTTGCGGTGGACAAAACAACGGTTTTTGTTTTGTCGCCTGTTTCCTTAAGATATTTATCGCACACGTTTTTGCCCACAGCGGTGTGGGTATCCATAACGTAGCCGTACTTTTCATAAGTTTCCTTAATTGCCTCAGCGGTTTCCGCATCATCGCAGCAGCCGCCCCACAGAATTTTCTGCATTTTTTCCTTTATTTCGGGACTTACGGCGTACTTTCCGTCACGTGCAAGAGCGTCCATATACGCCTTTGTAGCGGCGCTGTCGTTGCCGGACATATTATAAATAAACCGCTCCAGGTTGCTGGAAATCAAAATATCCATTGAAGGGGAATGTGTTGTATAAAAATCGCGGTTTTTATTGTATTCACCGGTCTTTATAAAATCGGTCAGCACGTTATTTTTATTTGACGCACACACAAGTTTGTTTACCGGCAGACCCAAAAGT
>CAJLYO010000201.1 GCA_905210885.1 uncultured Eubacteriales bacterium
TGTTCCGATTAAAGTAACCTCTGCTGCTTTAACCATAGCGTCGGCAGCCTCGATTGCGGCTACCAAACCTCTTGTTTCAATCATTCCCAATGCTTCCTGTGCCATTTTCTATATCCTCCTTATTAATTTACAACTGCTATTTTAAGACCCGTCATTGCCAGATTGGTCTTGTATGCTTCATTTATATCCTCAAGCTTAAACTTGTGTGTTATAAGCTTTTCCATAGGCAATCCTATGCCCTTTGCGCGCTTTAAGAAATCAAATGTTGTGGCATAATCTCTCAGAGTGTAAACCCATGAGCCTACCAGTGTGATTTCCTTTGAGCATAAGTCGAAGTGGGGGTTAATAGTTGCGTCACCGCCGTTTATAAAGAATCCCAGCTCGCAAAGTCCGCCGCCGTTTCTTATAAACTTATAAATATTGCTGTGAGCAGCAGGCGAGCCTGTGCACTGGAACGCAAAGTCTGCCAAATGACCGCCGAAAGCGTCGCTTACAGCGCCGGCAAGAGCCTCAATACCTTTGTATTCCTTAAAGTTAACCGACTTTGAAGCGCCCATTTCCTTTGCAAATGCAAGACGCTGTTCGTTTCCGTCAACCGCAACAATATTCTCAATACCCATCGTACGCAAAACCGCGATACAGATAAGACCGATAGGTCCGCAGCCCTGAACCGCAACTCTGCTGTTAAATCTTAAAATTCCGGTAGTTTTTGCACGCTCAACCGCATGAACCAAAACTGCGCAGGGTTCTATTAATATTCTTAAATCAAGGCTTAAATCGCTTACGTTAAATACCGTTGAGCCCTCGCGTATTACTATGTAATCGGCAAACCAGCCGTTTAAATGCTTGTCGTCATCGGGAAGCAGTCCGTAAACGTCCGCGCCGCCTACGTTTTGCTTATTTAAGTCAAACATCGTTATTTCCGGGTTGTCCTTGAAAATCATGCAGGTTACAACCTTGTCGCCGAGGTTAAGCGGCTTTCCGGCGCTGTCCTTTTTTACATTTTTGCCCATCTTTACAATTTCGCCGGTGCCTTCGTGTCCCAAAACAACAGGGATAAGTCCGAAGGGATCGCGCTTGTATTCATGGGCGTCCGTTCCGCATATTCCGCAGCCTTCAACCTTAACCAGAATATCACCGTCGCCGATTTCGGGAATGGGATATTCCTGTATTTCAACCTTTTCGGTGCCGGTCAGCATTGCAACTCTGCTCGTTTTGGGAATTTCGCCCGAAAATGACGGAGCGTTTGTCTGCGCTGTGCCGTCCATGCCTGCAAGAACCTGTTTTACAATCTGTTCAATCTGTTCCTGATTCATGTTAACTCCTCTCCTTTGATATGTAATCCTTAAAATACTGTGCTCCGTAAGCGGAAAGGGCCGTGTCCTGTTCCTCTGTTCCTCCGCTCACTCCAAGACCGCCTACAATGCGTCCCCCGAAATAAAGTGGGTCGCCTCCGCCGAAAACAACGATTTTCCCCTCATTGGTAAACTGAATACCGTAAAGGGACGCGCCCGGCTGAGCCAGCGGCTTTAGGTCAATAGTGGACATTTTTAGCGCCGTTACGGTAAACGACTTATTTAAAGCCACATCGTAGCTTGCGATGTACGCCCCGTCCATACACTCCACGGCAACAGGCCGCCCTGCCGAATTTGCAACAGCGCATACTGCCTTAACGCCCATTTCGTCAGCCTTTTTCATAACCGCATCGATAAGCTGTCTTGCCTGATTCAAATTTATGTCAAGGTGCCGCAGCACCTCTTTAGCAGTCAATTCAATAATATCATTATTCAACTGCCTGTCACCTACTTACCAAGCTGCTCCATAACCTTCTTTGTGATAGCAGCTACCAAGTCAGCATCAGGTGCATCGGAAATAACTTTGCCGCATGTGCCGCAGCTGTGGCAGCTTGCCTTGCCATCTCTTGCATTGGGACAAAGATTTGCCGGGTGCTTGCCCTTCATACCGAACTTTCTTCTGATTTCATAAAGCTGTTCAACCTGCTCCTTGGAAAATTCCTTAGGACCGCCGAGCATTTTTGACTTGTAAAGAAGCTCTGCATAGAATTCAACAGACTCCATCTTGTGGTAAGCCGCAAGCAGCGAATCGGAATATGTAAGCGCACCGTGGCTCTCCAAAAGTACAGCGTCATAGTAAGGAAGGTATTTTTCAACATGATCCGGAATTTCCTCTGTTGAAGGCGTGCCGTACTCAGCAATCGGTACGCAGCCGAGAGCGATAACAGCCTCGGGCATAATGGGCTGTGTCAGCGGAATACCTGCAATTGCAAAGCTTGTTGCAAATGTGGGGTGAGCGTGAACAACCGCATTAACGTCGGGACGCTTCTGATAAACTCTCAAATGCATCTTGATTTCCGATGAAGGCTTAAAGCCGGGGTTTGCATGAAGAACATTACCCTGTCCGTCGATTTTGCAGATAAAGTCAGGCGTCATAAAACCTTTGCTTACGCCTGTAGGTGTGCAAAGAAATTCGTTATCGGAAATTTTAACTGAAATGTTACCGTCGTTTGCAGCAACCATGTTTCTGTTGTAGATTCTTTTTCCGATTTCACAGATTTCTTTTTTGATTTCGTATTCCGAAGCCATTGTTTCATTTCTCCTTTATAATAATTTGTTTGGTTTTTCTTTGTATATCTTTATTTTAGCACTATATATACCGTATGTCAATAGAAAAATGTTGTTTTTTCTTTGTTTTTGTTGATTTTTGTGAAAAAATTACGTTTTTGTTATGCCGCAGACCTCAAATCCAAGTACGTTTGTGCAGTAATCACAAACGGCGTTCATTGCCGACTGCACCTGAGACACCGTGCCGGTCACAATAAGAGTTCCGCTTACCCTGTCGGCAAAGCCGAGCTGTACACCGGAGGACTTTATGGCAATATCCCCCGCGATAATTGCGGTTTCGGCAGGGGACAGATTCAAAATCCCGATTGCGCAGCCTGAGAAATCTTCGCCGGGGTTAAGTCCCAGCTTTTCATAAAGGGATTTATCCGGATTTGCAATAATGTGCGCAAGCGTCACCTGCTTACCGGGGACAATCTCCTGAATAATTCTCATTTTATCATGTAAATGTTCCATATTAACCTCCGATCCGGCAGTTTAAACCGTACGCTGCGGCGGCACTTTGCAGCATTTTCATATGCTCCTCAGACGGAGTAACAATATCAGGCAGCGTATACCTCCTGCCAAGCCCCGCATATTTATCGGTACCGTATTTATGATAGGGCAAAAGGTGAATATCCGTTACAGTTCCGAGAGATTTTGCAAAAGCCGCTATACCGCTTATTTCCTCAACGGTATCATTAAACGTGGGAATAACCGGAACCCGTATTACAAGCCGTTTTGCATCACGGGCGATTTTTTTTGCATTTTCCAAAATAAGCTCATTGGGCTGAGTTGTAAAAAGCTTATGTTTTTCACTGTTGGTATGCTTTATGTCCATTAAATATGTATCAATGTACGGCAGGCATTTCTCAATCTGCCCGTAGGGTGCAAAGCCGGTGGATTCGACAGCAGTGTTAATTCCCTCTTCCTTGCATGCCCTGAGCAGAGCGGCGGAGAAATCAGCCTGGCAAAGCATCTCACCGCCGGAAAGGGTAACCCCTCCTCCGGAACGGCGGTAATATATTCTGTCACGGTTAACCGTTTCCATAACC
>CAJLYO010000202.1 GCA_905210885.1 uncultured Eubacteriales bacterium
CAGCGCGGCGGTCCGGCTGTTTTTGATAAATACACAAGAGCAAAAGCCGCCGTTGTCTGCGGCGCGGACCTTGTTATTGAGCTGCCCGGAATATACAGCGGACAGTCGGCACAGCCTTTCGCGGCAGGCGCCGTAAAAACGCTGCTTGCGTCAAACTGTATTGACGGCATTTCCTTTGGGACAGAACAGGCGGACACGGAAACCATATTAAAAACTGCACATATTTTTAATGATGAAACGCCGGAGCTTAAAACTGCAATAAAAAGTGCATTGTCCGAGGGCAACGGCTACCCGTCGGCAAAAACCGCGGCATTAAAAAAAGTTTACGGAATTGACTTTACATCTTCCCCAAACAACATACTTGCCGTTGAATATGCACGCGAAATACTGAAATCGGGAAAAAAGACCAGCATATATCCAATCCTTCGCAAAGGCAGCGAGCACGACAGTTTCGGCAGTGCATCGTATATCCGCGGTCTTATCCAAAACAAAAAGGATTATTCAGAATATGTACCGGGCGCCGCTTTTGACATATTTAAAAACGCAAGACCTGTTTTTGAAACGGATTTTGAAAACCTCATTTTATACAAACTGAGAACCGCTACGACAGCGGATTTATCCGGCATAGCGGACATTTCCGAAGGTCTTGAAAACCGTCTGAAAAACAACGCGGCATGTAAAAATCTCTCGGATTTATACGCGGCATGCTCCGCAAAGCGGTACTCTCACGCACGAATCCGCAGGGCATTATTTAACATTTTGCTCGGAATTACGAAAACCGACATTAACACTCAGCCGCAGTATATTAAGGTTCTTGCGGCTAACAAAACAGGCTGTGCCCTTATAAAAGAAATAAAGGAAAAATCCGAAATTCCGATTATAACAAAGCCCTCTTTCGGGAAAAGCTTTCCCATTTTTCAAAAAGAAGCCGAAATAACGGCGGTATATGCCATTGCAGGTACCATATCCGCCGATGCGGAATACACTGCAACACCGTATATAAATGAAAATTAAATATTGAAAACCTTCAAAACAGCGGTTTCAAAATCGCTTTTGCGGCAAAATATGAAAAAAAATTAGATTTTTTTGCAAAATTCTATTGACAAACCGTATTTAAACCGCTATAATTACTGTTATAGACAATGACGTTTATTAAGGTATGGTGCCGCCATACCTTTTAGGCGTCTTTTTTTATTGGAGGAAATTTTATGAAATTAGAAGGAGAAATCAGAATACCGTCCGGCTGTGCCATATCCGGAATTTTTTCAAAAAGCGGAAAAAGAATTAACGGAAGCGACATAATCAAGTCAATCGAGGTTATGCACGACAGATCAAACGGTCTCGGCGGCGGCTTTGCAGGCTACGGAATTTACCCGGAATACAAGGATTTGTATGCCTTTCACATTTTCTACGACGGCACGGATGCCCGTGAAAAATGCGAAAAATTCTTAGACAAGCACTTTGACGTGGTTAACCTTTCAAAAATTCCTACAAGAAAGGTTAAGTCCATTACAAACGAACCCCTAATCTGGCGCTACTTTGTAAAACCCCTTCCCACACGTCTTGCGGATTCTCAGCTTGACGAACAGGAATTTACATCGCGGTGCGTCATAAACATAAACACAAACATTGACGGCGCATACGTTTTTTCAAGCGGAAAAAACATGGGCGTATTTAAAGCGGTCGGTTTTCCCGAGGACGTAGGCGAATTTTACCGCCTTGAGGAATACTCCGGCTACTGCTGGACCGCTCACGGCAGATACCCCACAAATACCCCGGGCTGGTGGGGCGGTGCGCACCCCTTTGCAATGCTTGACTACTCTATAGTTCATAACGGCGAAATTTCATCATATGACGCAAACAGACGCTTTATCGAAATGTTCGGTTACAAATGCAATCTTTTAACCGATACGGAAGTAATCACCTACATTTTTGATTTTCTGCACAGAAAACAGGGGCTTACGCTGAAGGAGATTTCCGAAGTAATCGCAGCCCCCTTCTGGCAGGAGATTGAGCGTATGCCCAAAGAGGAAAAAGAGCGCCTTGAGTATTTGAGAAACACATTTGCCGGACTTTTGGTAACCGGTCCGTTTTCAATACTTCTGGGCTTTAACGGCGGCATGATGGCGTTAAACGACAGGCTAAAACTCCGCTCCATGGTTGTGGGCGAAAAGGACGACATGGTATATATCGCAAGTGAGGAATGTGCAATCCGCGTAATTCAGCCCGAGCTTGACAGGATATGGTCGCCTGCAGGCGGAGAACCTGTAATCGTTACATTAGATGATAGGAGCGATAAGTAATGGGTATAAATTATGTTTATCCTCTGTACGAGGTTATAAGAAATAAAGATAAATGTATAGGCTGCCGCGTGTGTGAGCGCCAGTGTTCAAACGAAGTGCATCACTATGACGCCGAGCGCGACATGATGATAGCCGATGACGAAAAGTGCGTATGCTGTCACAGATGTGTAAGCCTATGTCCGACGCGTGCGTTAAAAATAGTAAAGACAGACCACAGCTTCAGGGAAAACGCAAACTGGAAGCCGGAATATATAAACGAAATATACAAGCAGGCATCCTCCGGCGGAGTTTTGCTCTCGTCAATCGGAACGCCGAAAGATTACCCGGTTTACTGGGACAAAATGCTTATAAACGCATCCCAGGTAACAAATCCTCCCATTGACCCATTGCGTGAGCCTATGGAAACAAAAACATATCTCGGCAAAAAGAACATGAAAGTCACCCGTGACAAGGACGGCAAGATTATCACAAAAACGGAACCCCAGCTTGAGCTTGCGCTGCCTATTATGTTCTCCGCAATGTCATACGGTTCCATAAGCTACAACGCTCATTTAAGCCTTGCACGCGCCGCAGAACAGCTTGGCATCTGCTATAACACAGGTGAGGGCGGACTGCACAAGGATTTCTACAAATTCGGCAAAAACACCATAGTTCAGGTTGCGTCCGGACGTTTCGGCGTTCATGACGAATATTTAAACGCCGGTGCGGCAATAGAGATTAAAATGGGACAGGGCGCAAAGCCCGGTATCGGCGGTCACTTAACAGGTGCCAAAATTGTGGGTGACGTTTCAAAAACCCGAATGATTCCCGAAGGCGCAGACGCAATTTCACCTGCGCCCCATCACGATATATACTCAATTGAGGACTTAAGACAGCTTGTGTACTCCCTAAAGGAGGCAACCGCATACACACGGCCCATTATAGTTAAAATTGCGGCGGTTCATAACGTTGCCGCAATAGCAAGCGGTATCGCAAGGAGCGGTGCGGATATTATAGCGATAGACGGTTTCAGAGGCGGTACCGGTGCTGCGCCCACTCGTATAAGAGATAACGTGGGTATTCCGATTGAACTTGCCTTGGCAAGCGTCGACACACGGCTCCGCGAAGAAGGCATAAGAAACGAAGTTTCGATAATAGCCGGCGGAAGCATACGAAGCAGCGCCGATGTCGTAAAGGCAATTGCTCTCGGCGCGGACGCGGTATATATTGCATCTGCGGCGCTTATGGCAATGGGCTGTCATTTATGCAGAACATGTCACACCGGCAAATGCAACTGGGGTATCGCAACTCAGCGTCCCGACCTGGTAAAACGTTTAAACCCCGATGTAGGCTCACAGCGGCTTGTTAA
>CAJLYO010000203.1 GCA_905210885.1 uncultured Eubacteriales bacterium
CGAGGATATATTTAAAATTCAGCGGCAAAGTCTGCCCCATCGCCACGGCGTACACCTCGTCGGTGTTGCCGAATGCGATTATATATCTTTGCCACTGCTTTATGTCCGGCGGCAGCTTTTGCGAAAGGGATACGGACATAAGAAAGTAACGTGCGTTTATTATAAGAATGGCACAGGCGATTTCCGCAAACGCCGCAAGGGACGAAAGCAAATCAAGCGCCGCAAACTGACCTGTTCCGGAAAAATCGGTAAGCGACATTACAAGGGGCGCCCACAGCGGGATTCCCTTCTGAACGGCAAGTACGCCGAAGGCAATCGATACCGAAAAATATCCGAGAAAAATCGGCAAAGCGTCAGTGATACCTTTTTTCATTGTCAGCTTTTGTTCCATGATATAACACCTCACGGAACAGTATAACAAATTTCGGCATATTTTTCAATAGTCAATTGTGCTTATAAAAATGCAAAAATGAAAAAATATTGTATTTAATTTTGCACAACAGCCGTCCAATGCCCTTTTTGCCTATATTAAAAGTGAAAATAAGCGGTTTTTTCAGTATTTTGCAAATAAAGGCAACAGGGAATGCAAGCACCCTGAAA
Source organism: uncultured Eubacteriales bacterium (assembly GCA_905210885.1). Classification (GTDB taxonomy): domain Bacteria; phylum Bacillota; class Clostridia; order Monoglobales; family Firm-18; genus CAJLYO01. Next base: position 601 of record CAJLYO010000203.1, read on the forward strand.
ATGAATAAAAATACTTTTTTAAGTATTTTTATAACAAAATACGCCAAACCGATTATAAGCCTGCTGACAGTCAGAAAATAGACCGCAGCCCCTATCGCCGCACCGGCAATGCTAAACCAGCGCATATCGCCGTAATTAAACAGCAAGGCGCAGAAAAACAGCGCAAAAAACGCAAGAATACAAAAAATAATATCACCGATTGCCGGAATTTTACCAAACGCCGGCACAATTTCCTTAAAAATACGTATAACGTCAAAAATCACGCCTATTACGCCGCCGCATACAACAAAACACAAAAACACAGCCGCCTGTTCGGCAACAGATACCGTCATTTGCGGTCACCTACTTAAACATTTTTGAGAAAAAGCCGCCTTTTCCGCCGCTTCCCGTTTCGTCGAACTTACAGCTGTCAAAGCTGCCGTCGATTATCAGCTCGCCCGTTTCAACGCTTAATTTGTTTATATGAAAATCACTTCCTGTTACGGTAAGATTTCCACCGGTAGTTATAAGGACAATGCTGTCCTCGTCAAAGCAGTCTACGTCCTCCACCCCGGAAACACTTATCCTCTTTCTTCCTTCTATTATAATATTGCACGGCTTTTCGCGCATATCAGATTTATTTTCCATATAAATTCACCTCGTGCTAAATATATGACGGAAAAATCTGTATTATAACTGTTGACAATAAAGGAAATGAATGATATACTTGTAATGATGCGTCCGTAGCTCAGTGGATAGAGCACAGCACTCCGACTGCTGGTGTCACAGGTTCGACTCCTGCCGGGCGTACCAAAAAACGGCAAGCACTTTCGTGCCTGCCGTTTTTTACTTTTCTTAAATCAACTATGCAGTTTAATATATGTTTTGAGCACAAGCGCAATTGTTTTCGCATCGGCAATTTCGCCTGACATACACATATTCTTAAGCTTTTCCAGAGGAACAAGGCTTACGTCCAGAAATTCGTCATCGTCAAGGTGCTGCTCGCTTTTTGAAAGCCCCTCGGCATGGTAAAGATAAATTATCTCGTTTGTATAGCCGGGGCTTGGCAAAAGGCAGCCCATATAGTGCATTTTTTCGGCGGTAAGCCCCGTTTCCTCTTTAAGCTCGCGTATTCCGCAGCTTAAGTGTTCCTCACCCGGGTCAAGCTTGCCTGCCGGGACCTCGAATATTTCCTTTTTATACGGACTGCGGAACTGAGTCACCATATATGCATTTTCATTTTCATCCACCGCCAAAACAGCTACACCGCCGGGGTGGGAAACAAGCTCACGCGTGGATATTGCCCCATTCGGCAGCTCAACGGTTTCAACGTTAAGGCTTATAACGTGCCCTTTAAATATACTTTCTTTTGAAACGGTTTTTTCCGTTAAATTGCTCATAATCAAACCTCCTGTTTTTTGTATTTTAACATATTGCCGCAAAAATTGCAATATACTTTAACAATCGATTATTTTGAAAGGCGGCAGCTTTATGGAGCATTTTGTAAAACCATCATACGGCAAAATTCTGCATTTTTGCCACACGGCGCAGGGAATATGCTACAGCACGCTAAACGGCGCGTCCGTTTCGGACTATTCCGTTATAGTGCCGGAAGTGACATCGGATTTTGACGTGGTAACGGACGAAAACGACAGACTGCATCTTGTATGCGTAACTTTAAGCGGCGATGTTGCATATTATTTATGTGCAGACGGCGAGTGGACGGGCAAAACTTTACTGCAAAGCCGTTCCGGAGAGGGCAGCGCCGGGAACATCAAACTGATAAACACAAGCGAACTTAATATATTTTACACCCTTCAATACAAAGGCAGCAAAATAATCGCTCATCAAACGGTAAACACAGAGAGCGTGACACCGGACGTGCTCGACTACACCGACGGTGAATTTTGCGTATGCCGTGACAGATTTTTAAACATCTACGTGCTGTACTACAGCATTACATACCACAACTTCGGTTTTATGGTACACAAAAGCAATACCGGAAAATGGTCGGAATTTGTGCCTGTTCCCGTTGAAGGGTATGTTAAGGAACCGCACATTTTCATTGACAGCGGCGATAATATCCATATCGTGGGAGTAAAAGACGGCGAAGTTATATATTTTTCACAGCAGCCGCAAAGCCTCGGAAACGGCAGAAATCCTATTATTATCGAAAAGGATAATCTGTATATTTTATGGGAAAACCCATCTGACGGGAAAATCCACTCGGCATGCAGTGCCGACGGCGGAAAAAGTTTCAGCGCCGACGCTGAATTTATGGCAGGGCGTTTCGCCGCGCCAAAGCTTTATGCGGTATCGTATACGAGCAATGAGACCTCATGCAGAGCAAGCAGCTGTTACGGCTACGTAACGGACGGCAGCGTAAAATTTTACCTCGTCCCCGACTTTTTCAACATAAGCAAAATACCACGAAAAACCGAAGCCCAAACCGTTTCAAGACGCCCGGAGGTTTCGCAGCGCCCTCTCCCTCCTCCGCCCGGCGAATTGCAGAAAATTATAATGCTGCTTGAAAAAATTTCGGTTAAAGAGGACGTAATTTTATCGGATTTAAAAAAATGTCTTGACAACATAAAAAAAGAGTAGTATAATGTCAGTAGTGAGATGAGATTAGTTTTGAAGAGATGAGTATAACATAATATTTGTGTATTTATGCCCTTTGAGATTTTTCTGTCTCAAAGGGATTTTTAATTTTGAAAGGACGAGATGAGAATGATGAGAAAGAGATTAGCAGTTGTACTTGCAGGTTTAATGTTGGTGATGTCAATGACGGCATGCTCCGGCTCAAAGAAAAAGGTAGGTATTATTCAGTTTGCCGACCACGGCTCTCTTGATAATTGCCGTACAGGCTTTGTTGAAGGTCTTGCGGAAGAGGGCTTCAAAGACGGCGAGAATATCGAAATACAGTATCAGTCGGGTCAGGCTGATATGAATGTTACAAATCAGATTGCACAGACATATGCTTCATCGGGCATGAGCCTGGTATGTGGTATTGCTACACCGGCGGCACAGGCGGCGTATGCGGCTTGCCTGG
>CAJLYO010000204.1 GCA_905210885.1 uncultured Eubacteriales bacterium
TCGGAATAACAGCTAAACCGTGTTATCAGGCTTGCGCATATTGATGAATTTATAAACGACCTTCCCAACGGGCTTGACACGGTAGTGGAGGAGCATGGCGGAAATTTGTCCGGCGGTCAGAAACAGCGAATTTCCATTGCGCGCGCACTGATACGCGACCCGAAAATTATAATTCTGGACGAGGCTACGTCAGCCCTCGACAACGTATCGGAATATTATATTCAGCAGGCTATGTCAACGCTTGTCAAGGACAGAACGACGTTTATTGTTGCTCACCGTCTGTCCACAATCCGCAGTGCGGACAAAATTGCAGTGATGGAAAAGGGACGCTGTGTTGAGTTTGGAACATATGATGAACTTATGGAGAAAAAAGGCAAGTTTTATAATCTGAAAACACTTAGTGATATTAATAAGTAAAAAAATACGGTGCATGCACCGTATTTTTTTTATAATTTCGTTGACAAACGTTCATTTTGGTGGTAAAATTGTGATATAATGAAGTAAAGTTGGATTTTTTTGGAGGTCATATGTCTGTAAGGCTTCAGAAATACATGGCAGACTGCGGAATTGCAAGCCGCAGAAAGTGCGAAGATATTATTTTATCAGGGCGTGTGAGCGTTAACGGAGATGTAGTGCGTGAGCTCGGAACAAAAGTTTGCGATAGTGACGAGGTTTTTGTTGACGGTAATAAAATTACGCCTGTTACAAAGAAAATATACATAATGATGAATAAGCCTCAGGGGGTTTTGACTTCTGTTTCGGATGACCGCGGAAGAACTACCGTTCTTGACCTTTTGCAAGACGAAGTTCACGAGCGTGTTTTCCCGGTGGGACGCCTTGACTTTGATACAGAAGGGCTTTTGTTGCTTACAAATGACGGCGAGCTTGCTTACGGGCTTACTCACCCTAAAAAGAATATAGATAAAACATACAAAACCGTATTAAACGAGGTGCCGTCGCCATCGGACGTTGAACGTTTAAAGTCCGGCGTGTATATAGACGGCAGAAAAACTTATCCCGCCAAGGTTGAGTGGTATAAAGACAGCACGCTTTTTATTTCCATACACGAGGGAAGAAACAGACAGGTGCGTAAAATGTGTGAGGCTTTGGGGTACAAGGTTAAATTTCTGCAAAGAATTTCAATCGGCAATATCGGCCTTGGAAATGTGCCTCTGGGCAGGTGGCGGCGTTTAAACGACAGTGAGATTAACTATCTCAAAAAAATATGCGGAGTGTAAGCTATGATAGAAATTCACCGTGTTAATACGTTTGATAAAAATATAATAATGGAAATGACAGACGGCGGCGAGGTAATTTTAACCGCAAGGGCTGTTGACTGTTGCGACGGCACTGCCGAAATTTTAAGCATTGACGGCGCAAGCTTCGATATGGGTAAGGCTTTATTAAATGCCATTGATTTAATGGGTATAAAAAAGGTAGTATGCAAAAGAGACGACATGGCAGACGTTTTGAAAGCGCTCGGGTTTCAAAAGGCTGACGGCATGTACGTGCTTGATTTAACCGGTTACTTTGTAAGCGGCTGCAAAATTCCGGAATAATTTACCGTTGAACTTTGACTTTTAATTAGTATAAAAAGTATAATGTAGGAGGCAAAACAGTGAATAATCAAGAAAAACTACAAAAACTGCAAAATCTGAAAAACGCTGTTGAGAAGTCATCGAAAAAAGCTTCTTCCGAGAAATTCAGTGCAAGGCAAAAGCTTATGTCGCTGTTTGACGAGGGTTCTTTTATTGAACTTTTCGGTTTTGACACCGATGAAAATGCGGGTCAGGGCGTTGTAACGGGCTACGGTTCGGTTGACGGACGTTTGGTTTATGCTTACGTTCATAACAGCGCGGTTTTGGGCGGTGCAATCGGCGTTAGAGAAACGCGTAAAATTCTTAACGTACTTGAGCTTGCGGAAAAAACAGGTGCGCCTGTTGTAAGCGTTGTTGATTCAAACGGTGTTAAAATTGAGGAAGGCATTGATGTTTTGAATTCTTTGGGTAAGATGTTCTCAAAGACTGCGGCTTTGTCCGGTGTTATTCCTCAGATTTCGGTAGTTATCGGTGCGTGTGCCGGCGGTTCGGTGTTTGTTCCGGCGTCGTCAGACTTCGTTTTTGTTGTTGATAAGCTTTCGGGTATGTATCTGACAGGTCCGGCGGTTACACAGGGTGTTACCGGCGTTATGACCGACTCTGAGGCTTTGGGCGGAGCGAAGGTGTGTGCGCAAAACGGTACTGCCGATTTTTATTTTGAAAATGAATCGGATTGCTTTGCCGGCGTTCGCGGTCTTATCAGCCTTTTGCCGTCTAATAATCTTGAATTTGCGGTTGACGCTCCGTCAGACGACATTAACAGAATATCGGCTTCGTTAAACGGTATTGTTGCGGACGATGGTGCGGCATACGACGTTAAGGCGGTTATATCGGAAATTGCCGATAACAATGCAGTGACGGAAGTCGGCGCAATGTTTGCGGAAAATATGGTTACGGCGTTTATCAGATTAAACGGCGCAACTGTGGGTGTTGTTGCAAATCAGCCTGCGGCAGACAACGGTGTTATAGATATAAAGGCGTCAAAAAAGGCGGCTGCGTTTATATCAAAGTGCGACAGCTTTAACATTCCGGTTGTTACATTTGTTGATACTGACGGTTTTGCAATCGGTGCACAGTTTGAGGCTGACGGAATAAGCAAGTACGCTACTGAGCTTTTGTATGCTTACGCAAGCGCGACTGTTCCGAAGGTTACGGTTGTTTTAAGAAAGGCTTACGGCAGCGCATATATGGCAATGTGCTCAAAGGCGGTTGGTGCAGATGTTGTGTTTGCATATCCTACAGCTGAGATTGCTGTTATGCCGGCTGAAGGTGCGGCTAACCTTCTTTATAATGACGAAATTGCCGCTGCAAAGAATCCGAGAGCCGCAAGAACGGAGAAAATACAGGAGTTTAAAGATGTTATTGCCGCTCCGTATTATGCCGCTGCAAAGGGTTATGTTGATGATGTAATAGAGCCGGAAAGCACAAGGCCCAGAATTATCAGCGCTCTTGAAATGCTTGCAGGTAAGCGTGTGGTTAATATAGCGAAAAAACACGGCAATATATAAATTTTAAGGATGTGATATAATGGGACAGGCAGTAATTGTCGCTTGTATCGGATATTTTCTTTGCTTTTTGGTACTGGCGATTATTTGGGGTGCGCTTGTAATTATGAAAAAGCTTTTGTCCGGCGGCGAGAAACCGGCAGAAAAGCCAAAGCCTGCACCGGTTGCTGAAAAACCGGCGGTTCAGGAAAGCGCAAAAGCCGATGACGGCGAGCTTATAGCGGTTTTAACAGCGGCTGTTGCAGCGTCGCTTAACACGTCTGCTTATAATTTGAAAATTAAGTCCTTCAGACAGCTTTCGGGCGGTGTAAACCGCTGGGGCAGAGCAGGCATTAATGAAAATTTGTCTAACAAATTATTGTAGGAGGTTAATAAAATGAGAAAATTTATTATAAATGTAAACGGAAATTCTTATGAAGTAGAAGTAGAAGAGGTTGGCGTTTCGGCACCGGCTGTAACAGCAGCAGCTCCCGCAGCATATCCGAACAG
>CAJLYO010000205.1 GCA_905210885.1 uncultured Eubacteriales bacterium
GGGGCGTGTTGATCAGTATCTGTATCCTTTTTATAAAAATGATACAATATCGGACGAAGAGGCATGCGAGCTTTTGGCGTGCACCTTCCTTAAAATCGATGAACGCCGGCGCTATACGCTTATGTGGGATGTAATCAATATCTGCATCGGCGGTGTTGACAGAGAAGGCAGGTGTGCCGTAAACGAACTTTCATATCTGATATTGGAAGCGGTAAAGCAGTGCGGTATATGCGGCCCGAATCTTTCGGCGCGTATGACAAGCGGTGCGCCGAATGAATTTTGGGATAAGTGTCTTGAAGTAATAGGGACAGGTATAGGATACCCCGCAATAATGAATGATGAGGTTAATGTAAAATCACTTCAAAAATACGGCTATTCAACAGAGGACTGCCGTGATTACTGTATGGTAGGCTGCATTGAAAACTTTTTGCCGGGAAAACAGCCTCCATGGAGTGACGGACGCTTTTCATCGCCTAAATATTTGGAATTTGCTTTAAATAACGGCAAATGTATGCAGACAGACGCACAACTTGCACCGCAAACCGGCGCAGCCGAGAATATACAAAGCATGGAAGAACTGCTGCGTGTATACCGTGAACAGCTTGAGTTTGCGGCATCCGAATATGTGGCACTGTTTAAAAACGAAAACGGCCGTTATAACCCGGAACAATATTCACAGCCGTATTTATCGTGCTTTTGCCCGGAATGTATAGAGCGCGGTCTTGATGTGATGGACGGTGGCACGTTATATCCATCCGTTCATGCAGCGGGCTGTATGGGAATAGGCACCGTTGCCGACAGCCTTTCGGCTATTGAACAAGTTGTGTTTAATGAAAAGTATGTTACTCTTGCACAGCTGAGAGATGCTCTTATTGCAGATTTTGAAGGTTATGACGCATTGCGTAAAAAGCTGCTTGATGCACCGAAGTACGGCAATAATCTTGCCGAAGCGGACAAATATGCCAAATGGTATGTAGATGTCCACAGAGAAATTTTTGAGAAATTCAGAACGCGTGACGGCGGAAAGTTTTATATAGGCATAGCATCAAATACAGCCAACATACCGGATGGCTATAATACGGCGGCAACGGCAGACGGCAGAAAAAACAGAGAGGCAATAAGCGATGCAGCTTCGCCTATGCACGGCATGGATAAAAACGGACTTACATCTGTAATTAATTCAATAACCGTGCCGGACTACACAAAATCAGCCTGCGGAACCGTTGTTAATATTAAATTATCGCCGAATATGCTGCGCAATAAAGAAAAACGTGATAAATTGCGTGAACTGATTAAAATTTACATGAAAAAAGGCGGCCAGGAGATACAGATAAATTGTGTGTCAAGAGAGGTGCTTACCGACGCAATGGATAATCCCGATGATTATTCCGACCTTGTTGTTCGGGTATCCGGTTTCAGCGCATTTTATACACTTCTCGATAAAGAAGTACAAAAAGATATTTTGGAGAGAACAGAGAATGAGTAATACAGGATTTATAAGCAGGCTGCAGCATTTTTCCACAGAAGACGGCAGGGGAATCCGCACAACAGTTTTTCTGCAGGGCTGTAATTTGCACTGCATATGGTGTCATAATCCGGAAACTCTGTGCGGTAAAGGTTCGCTTATGTTGTATGACAAACTTTGCGGTAAATGCGGACTGTGTGCGAAGGTGTGCGAGAATAAAGCTCATACTGTTGATAACGGTGTCCACACATATAAACGTGAGTTATGCAATTTGTGCGGAAAATGCCGTGATGTATGTCTTAATAATGCAATTGTTATAAGCGGTAAGAAAATGACGGTTGATAAGGTTTATGACTACATTGCTGAAGATACGGAGTTTTATGCCGCATCCGGCGGCGGAGTCACTTTATCGGGCGGTGAGCCCATGCTGCAGGCGGATTTTTGTATGCAGCTTGCAAAGAAATGCAAAGAGGAAAATATCTCTGTTTTCATAGATACGGCCGCAGATGTCGGTTTTGATATTTTAGAACAAATATCAAAATACACAGATGAGTTTATGATTGATTTAAAGGCGCATAACGAGGCTGATTACAAAAAGTATACCGGCGGCAGTTTTTACAATGTCACGGAAAACATTAAAAAACTTATACAGCTTGGTAATAACGTGCTTATTCGTATTCCGGTTATTCCGATGTTCAACGATAAACACGATGATATGGAAAAATATGCGGATGTTATGCATTCTCTCGGAGTCAAAAGGGTAGAATTGCTTCCGTTTCACAGACTGGGCAGTTCAAAATACAAAGCACTGGGGCTTGACTATGCCTATTCGGATACACAGCCGCCGGAAGACAGTGTGATGACAGATATGAATAAAATATTGAAACAGAAAGGATTTGAAGTATTATGAATAAAGCTAAAGCTGCCGTGTATTGCGGCGTTGAAAAACCGTTTGAAGTTACTGAATTTGAGGTTTTGGAACCATCTGCGGGAAGTGCACGTCTGGAACTTGTTGCAAGCGGAGTATGTGGAACGGATATACATATCCACACCGGAAGGCTTGCAACCGAGCCGCCAAAAATTATCGGTCATGAGTTTTTGGGCAGAATAACTGCTATTTCGGCAGAGGACAGTGAGAAATCCGGACTTAAAATCGGAGATTTGGCAGTGGTTGACATTGCACAGCCCTGCGGCAAATGCAAACTTTGTAAGACAGGCGATGATGCAAACTGTGTTAATATGGGAGTGACAAACGGCGGTAACCCTTATGAGGCGCCGCATTTCTTCGGCGGCTATGCAGAGGTGTGCTTTGCGCCGATTGAAAATATAATAAAAATACCCGATGGTGTTGACCCTATTGCAGCCTGCGTATTTGCGTGCCCCGGACCTACGGTTTTGCACTCTTTCAGACTTGCAAAACAAGCCGGATGCGACTTTAGCACTGCCGAAACCGCTGTGGTTCAGGGTATCGGCCCGGTAGGCTGCATGGCTGTTGCGTATTTTGCATCGTTAAATATAAAAAACATAGTTGCATTGTGCGTAGGCGTAACTCCGGAAAAAGAGGATTTTGTAAAAAAACTCGGAGCTTCGGAAGTTATAGATATAAGTAAAGTCAGCGAAGAAGAGCTTACAAAACATATAATGGATTTAAGCGGCGGACTCGGTGCGGATGTTGTGCTTGAAGCTTCCGGCAGTCCGAAAGCAGTGCCGACGGCTCTGGAGATATTAAGAAACCGCGGTGTTTATTTGGTGCCCGGACAATATTCAAATCACGGCGGCATTGAAATTCAGCCGCAGCTTATAACCTTTAAAGCATTGCATATTATCGGTTCTTCGCAGTACAGTATCTGTGACGTTGCCGACTACATGAAATTTTTAAGCAACAATGCCGAGCTGCAGGCACGTATTAAAAATCTTGCAACATGCTACTCTTTATCTGATATAAATACCGCTATAAATGATGCCAAAGCCGGCAAAAACATTAAAACGGTGCTGATTAAATAATACCGGTACAGACGGTTATGGAAAACACCCTCCCGCATATTTGCAGAAGGGTGTTTTTTTACTGTATAGGAAATTGCGTTTTTTGAAAAAGTATGATATAATAGAAAACAAGTCAA
>CAJLYO010000206.1 GCA_905210885.1 uncultured Eubacteriales bacterium
GGAGGGTTTTACCTGTTCCCGGAGGGCCCACCAAAAGCACGGCCCTGGGGATTCTTGCGCCTAAGTCGATAAACTTTTTAGGCTCTTTTAAAAACTCAACAACTTCTTCAAGCTCCGCCTTTTCCTCGTCGGCGCCGGCAACATCGGTAAATCTGTACTTTTTCGCGTCCTCATTAATCATATGTGCTTTGCTTTTACCGAACTGCATAACCTTTCCGCCGCCGCCCCCCTGGGACTGCTGAAGGAAAAATACCCAGAACACGATAAAAATAATAACAAGCACCAGGGTAGGAAGCATGGAAAGCCACCACGGAACAGCCGCCGGAGGCTGGGGATTAAACACAAGCTTTCCCGACTCCATCTGAGCACGTATTGCGGCGCCCAAATCGTCATAAAACTGCTCAAGAGGCGGAATATTCACCTCTATTTTCGTACCGTCGTCAAGTATTGCGACAGCGTCCTGCTCCACAATGGACAGGCGCTTTACCTCGCCTTTCTGGATTGCGGTATAAAGGTCGGTATAGGTTTTGGGTTCTGTCGGCGGCGTGCTTGCGTACAGCGCAAAAATCACGAGAATAACCGCAAACAAAAGCACATAAAAGCCTATGCCCTTGATGTATTTGTTTTTATTCATCTATATATGTCACGTCCTTCCAAAATCATTCGGATTTTTCGTACACACTGCGGCTTAAAACGCCCACATAAGGCAGATTACGGTACCGTTCGTCATAGTCAAGACCGTAGCCGACAACAAATTCATCGGGAATGTCAAAGCCCACAAAATCAGCGTCTATCGGGATTTTGCGCCGTGCCTGTTTATTTAACATTGTCACAATCCTAACGTCCTTTGCTCCGCGGCTTTGCAGCATAACGCGAAGCTTTGAAAGAGTAATTCCGGTATCTATCATATCCTCTGCAATAAGTACGTTTTTATTCTTAATATCAATGTCAATATCCTTTTTTACAATAAGCTCTCCGCTTGAAACCGTTTCCGAGCCGTAGCTTGAAACGCAGGCAAAATCCAATGTAACGTCCATATTCAGCCGTTTAATCAAATCCACGGTGAACACCGCGCCGCCTTTTAAAATGGACACAACCACTACAGGCTCGCCCTTGTAAAATTCGTTGATATCCCGTGCAAGCTCCGATATACGGACGTTTATCTGCTCCTCGGTTATAAGTACCTTTTCAACGTCACTGTTCATAAAATTCCAACATTCCTTTACTTACTGTTATTTTTGTACGCCCGGGAAGCTTTACGGTGCTGCCGCCCCGGTTGTTTTCGGCAAGAGCGATAATGTTGTCGATATGGATTAGTCCTGCCTGTTTTTCACTGTCCTTTAAAAGCCCGTATAAAATTCTTCGCCTTACGGATTTGTCAAGGGAATTAAACTGTTTTATATTTATTTTTGAAATACCATTATAATCTAAAACTATGTTTTTTGCAACAGTTTTAACATAATTTTCACAAAAAGTCTCATCACCGCGGATAATTTCCATGGTGCGCAGAAGGCTGTCTATGCTGCAACGGGATAAAATGCACGGCATAACGTTGTGGCGTATGTCGTTTCTTGTATAATCGTCGCTGTCGTTTGTAATGTCATGCACCGGCACAATGCCGTGACTGTCGCAGTATGCTTCGATTTCGGGGCGGCTTGTTTCAATCAGCGGACGTATTATATTTCCTCTCACCGCCGCAATGCCGCAAAGTCCGTTTAGTCCGCTGCCGCGCAGAAGATGCATAAAAAAGCTTTCGGCGCTGTCGTTTGCGTTGTGCGCCGTTGCAATCAGCGCATTTTCGTAATTCTCCGCCGTTTCGGCGAAAAATTTGTACCGTATTTCTCTGCCTGCCGTTTCAAAGGAAATGCCGTTTTTTTCGGCATAGCCGGAAACGTCCGCCTTAAGGCATTTGCACGTAACGCCCAAACTTTCCGCGGTTTTCACAACGTACTCCATGTCGCTGTCCGCCGCGTCCCGAAGGCTGTGGTTAACGTGAACCGCGGCAAGGTTAAAACCTCTGATTTTTTTGATTTCGTTAAGCACGCAGAGCATGCACAAAGAGTCGTAACCGCCGGAAACCGCGGCGATTACCGTGCTGCCTTTAGGTATCATATTATATTTATCAATTGTTTTTAAGATTTTTACAATAAATTTATCCATACTATTCTTCCATATGAGAATAATCAAAGTCGGAAAATCTGGTGTACTCGCCCTGCCAGTTTAGCATAACCTTGCCGGTTTCGCCGCTTCTGTGCTTGGCGATAATAACCTCCGCCTGACCTGGGGTTTCGGTATTGGGGTTATAGTACTCGTCGCGGTACAGCATTAAAACCACGTCGGCGTCCTGCTCGATTGCGCCGGACTCACGAAGGTCGGTAAGCACCGGGCGCTTATCCTGCCTGTCCTTGCTGGCACGGCTGAGCTGTGACAGCACAAGCACCGGGATATTGAAATCCTTGGCAAGCATTTTTAACGAACGGGAAATTTCCGAAATTTCCTGCTGTCTGTTATCCGTTCTGCGCGAACCCTGCATAAGCTGAATATGGTCGATTATAATAAGGTCAAGACCGCGCTCCGCCATAAGGCGGCGGCACTTCGCCCTTATATCCATAACGGTAACCGCGGCGGTGTCGTCAACATAAATATTCGCCGGGGACAAAAGCTTCATTGCGTTTATAAGACGCGTCCAGTCGTCGGGCTGAACCTCGCCGGTTTTTATCTTATTGCTTTCCACCAGTGCGGAGGAAAACCATATTCTGTTTACAATTTCCTCGCGGCTCATTTCAAGGCTGAAAATTGCGATTTTCTTGCCGGCGCGCAGTGACGCCGCGGTTGCGATATTCAGCGCGAAGCTTGTTTTACCCATTGCCGGACGTGCCGCAACAAGAACAAAGTTTGCGGCGTTTAAGCCGGACAAAATTTCGTCAAGCTTTTTAAATCCCGTTGGCACACCCACTATTTTACCCGGATTTTTCGACAGTTCCGCCAGTTTTTCAAAATTCACCGAAAGAATATCGCGGATGGGCATAAACGTGGTAACGGCGCGCTTTTGGGCAATGTCGAAAATTTTCTGCTCCGACAAATCCAGAATTTTCTCCGTTTCCTCGCTGCCCTCGTAGGCAAGCTGAGAAATCTCGCTTGTTACGGAAATAAGCTTGCGCCGCACGGCGTAGTCCGCCACGATTTTTGAATAATGTCTTACGTTTGCACTTGTGGAAACGCAGTTTGCAATATCCACAAGGTATTCCTCGGCGCCTGTTTTTTCAAAGGTTCCGCGCTTTTTAAGCTGCTCCGAAACCGTGATTATGTCAACCGGCATGTCAAGGTTGAACAGGTCGGCTATACATTCAAAATATTCTTTGTTTCTCGGGTCGTAAAAATCGTCCGCACGTACAAGCTGCGTAACGGTGCCGAGCGCGATATGGCCGCCATCCGCACCCGTTACAATGACCAGATCGCCCGTGTGGACGCCGTCTTCGACAAGTTCAAGAAGCTCAAGCCCGGCGACATGGTCGACGACGTGGACCTGTGGCGCGAGATGCAGGACCGCTACGGCGATTACTTCGAAGGCTGCATG
>CAJLYO010000207.1 GCA_905210885.1 uncultured Eubacteriales bacterium
TTTAAGGGATATTGTATACCGCGGCTTTAAAATCTCCCTTTCCCTGGAGGACGGCTTCGATAAATGCGTGGCAGTGGGAATAACCGTTATGTTTGCAATACAAACCTTTATCATAACAGGCGGAGTAATAAAGCTTATCCCCCTTACCGGCATAACGCTGCCCTTTATAAGCTACGGCGGAAGCTCGCTTTTATCAAGCTTTGTTGCCTTGGGCATACTCCAGGCAGTTTCCGCAAAGGAGCGTGTTGAAAAATGAGCGACAGAAGGATAATCAACGTTTTAATAGTAATATGTGTGCTTTTTTTAAGCCTTATCGGCTACTTAACGTATATTCAGCTTGCCTTGGCGGATAAAATTTCGGAAAATCCGTATAATCAGCGCCAGTGGGCATACGAAGCGGATATTGACAGGGGAACAATATACGACAGAAAAGGCGTTTCCCTCGCATATTCCGAAAAAGGCGAGCGGATATACCCATTTAATAATATGTACAGCCTTGTTTTGGGCTATAATTCCCAAACCTACGGCAAAAGCATGCTTGAACAGGATTACAACAAAATACTTTTGGGACAGTACGGCATAGGCGGTCTTAATATAACGGGCAGCAAAAAAAGCGGCTACGACCTCCACCTGACCATAGACCACGAGCTGCAAAAAACGGCATACGACCTTATCGGAAGCAGAAGCGGCGCCGCAGTTGCCATAAACCCGAAAACCGGCGAGGTTTTGGCAATGGTTTCGCGCCCGGACTTTAACCCCAACCCGAAACATCTTGCAGCAGACTGGAACACAATTGTGGACGACCCCAAAAGCCCCCTTCTTCCCCGTGCGGTAAGCGGACTTTATGCCCCGGGCTCCACATTTAAAATTATAACCTCCTCCGCTGCTTTGGATTTCGGTCTTGAAAATGAAATTTTTGACGATAACGGAAAAATTACAATTGACGGCAAAGTGATTTCAAACAGCGGCGGAAAAGCCCACGGCAAGCTTACCTTTGAGCGCGCGTTTCAGCTTTCAAGCAACGTTGCTTTCTGCGAGCTCGGCACAAAAATCGGCTTTAATAAGCTTAGGGAAACCGCCGAAGCATTCGGCTTTAACGCCGAACCGGATTATGACTTCACCGCCGCAAAAAGCAGATTTCCATTAAAGGAAACAGGTAAAGCGGAAACCGCCTCGCTTGCAATGGGACAGGGCGAAATTTTAGCAACACCACTTCAAATGGCTCTTACCGCCTGTGCCGTGGCAAATGACGGCGTTATAATGAAGCCGTATATCGTAGACAGAGCGGAAAATAAAAACGGCGTAAGCGTCATATCCGCAAAGCAAAAACAGCAGTCGATAGCCATGTCACCGGAAAATGCGGAGTATATAAAACAAATGATGGTGGACACCGTAAAAAACGGAACAGGCACAGCTGCACGCATAAACGGAATTACCGTTGCGGGAAAAACGGGAACGGCGGAAAACGAGGAAAGCGTCAAACAGAAAAACAAAGAGCACACCTGGTTTGTGGCATTCGCCCCGGCAGAAGACCCGCAAATTGCAGTTGCCGTAAAGCTTGAATACAGCGGCGGCTATGGCTCGTCCCAGTGCGGTCCGATAGTCCGCGGCATTATAAACAAATACTTAAAATAATTCAAGTATTTTCTATTGCATTTACGTAAAAAATATTATAAAATAGAAACATATCGTCTAAGGAGAGGATAACAAATGTACAAAATCGTAACAAAAAAAGAGCTTAACCCTACGGTTACTCTAATGGAAATTGACGCGCCTCATATAGCAAAAAAAGCTAAACCGGGGCAGTTTATTATACTTCGCATTGACGAAAAGGGAGAGCGTATTCCCCTTACAATTTCAGACTACAATCCCGAAAAAGGAACAGTAACCATTATCTTTCAGATAGTCGGCGCAACCACGTCACGTTTAAACAAGCTTAACGAAAACGACTGTATTTTGGATTTTGCAGGCCCCCTCGGCACACCCTCGCACCTTGAAGGCGTAAAAAAAGCCTGTGTTATCGGCGGCGGTCTCGGCACCGCAATCGCATACCCCCAGGCAAAGGCTCTGCATAATATGGGTGCAGAGGTTGACGTAATCACAGGATTCAGAAACAAGGATTTAATCATTCTCGAAAAAGAGGTCGAAGCCATTTCAACTCACAGCTACGTTACGACAGACGACGGCTCAAACGGCAACAAGGGCTTTGTTACGGACGTTTTGAAAAAGCTGATTGAGGAGGGCAATAACTATGATATGGTAATCGCAATAGGCCCCCTTGTTATGATGAGAGCCGTTTGCAATGTGACAAAGGAATATAATGTAAAAACAATAGTCAGCATGAACTCAATCATGATAGACGGAACAGGCATGTGCGGCTGCTGCCGTGTAACAGTTGACGGTCAGACAAGATTTGCCTGTGTGGACGGTCCCGACTTTGACGGACATCTGGTTGACTTTGACGAAGCTATACGCCGCTCCTCAATGTACAAAGAGCAGGAGCGCCACAAATGCAGACTTGAAGGTATGAACTAAGGGAAAGGATTGATATATTATGCCTAACATGGCACTTGAAAAGGTAAAAATGCCCGAACAGCCGGGCGATGTAAGAAACAAAAACTTCAAAGAAGTAACAACAGGCTATGACGAAAAAATGGCAATTGAGGAAGCTACACGCTGCCTAAACTGCAAACACAAGCCTTGCGTCGGCGGCTGTCCGGTAAAGGTAAGAATACCGGAATTTATTGAAAAAATGGCACAAGGCGAGTTTGAGGAAGCCTATCAGATTATCAAAACAACAAACTCACTCCCGGCAGTTTGCGGACGTGTATGTCCTCAGGAAACCCAGTGCGAAAGCAAGTGCGTACGCGGAATAAAGGGCGAAAGTGTAGGCATCGGACGTCTTGAGCGTTTTGCGGCGGACTACCACATGGCTCATGTTAACGATAAGCTTGAAAAGCCCGAATGTAACGGAATTAAAGTTGCCGTAATCGGCTCCGGCCCTGCCGTCAGGACTTACCTGTGCCGGCGACCTTGCAAAGCTTGGATATAAGGTAACTGTTTTTGAAGCCTTCCACGTAGCCGGCGGCGTTTTAATGTACGGTATACCGCAGTTTCGTCTGCCGAAGGAAATAGTTCAGAAGGAAATCGAGTCATTAAAGCAGCTCGGTGTTGATATAAAGACAAATATGGTTGCCGGCCGTGCCTTCTCCATTGAGGAGCTTATGAACGAACAGGGCTATAAAGCAGTATTTATCGGCAGCGGCGCCGGACTTCCCAGCTTTATGAAAATTCCCGGTGAAAACTTAAACGGAGTGTATTCCGCAAACGAGTTTTTAACAAGAATCAACCTGATGAAGGCATATAAATTTCCCGATTACGATACACCTATAAAGGTAGGCAAAAGCGCCGCAATCGTAGGCGGCGGAAATGTTGCCATGGACGCAGCGCGCTGTGCAAAGCGTCTCGGTGCGGAGACGGTCTATATCGTTTATCGCCGCTCCCTTGAGGAACTTCCC
>CAJLYO010000208.1 GCA_905210885.1 uncultured Eubacteriales bacterium
TAAGCGTAAATCCGCGGCAGTATTTCATCATCACCGCGCACACAAAACACGAGAAAACCGCACCGCCGAGGCTGTACGGCAAAGCGGATATGCCGCCGCGCAAAAGGCACCCGAGCACCGAGCGCACAGCGCAAACCGCAAATGCGTATTTCACACCGTAAAGCTTCATTACGGTAAGCGTAACAATATTTGCCGCACCGAGTTTTCCGCCCGGAACAGGCACGGGTATGGGCAGCGTTTCCTCAAAAATCTGGAGTGCCGCCGCGGCAGCCGTCATTACGCCTGTAACAACAGTTTTTCTGTAATTCATCTGAACCTCTTTACTAATAACTTACGCTGTCTACGGAGCTTGCGCCTGTAATTTCAATAATCAGACGGTTCGGCAGACAAATGATTTTTTCGCCGCAGCGCGAAATTCTACCGCGCTTGCATATGCCGTCGCCGCATGACGCATCGGTCACCTCAACGGTATTATCAGCAATTCTTATAATATTATAACCTATTACGGTATTTATTTCAAGAGTTTTTTCCTTCGGAAGCTCTGAAAAGGAATATTCTGCGTAAATTTTGCCGTCAAATTTTATAACTACCCCTTCCGCCGTCCCTTTGAAAACAAAAAAATTCATGAACAATAGCAGAAAAACCGCAAAAATGACGGTAAAACAAATTAAAGCCAAATCGCTTTTACTTGCCCGTAGAGCCAAAGCCGCCCTCTCCCCTTTGTGTTTCCGGCAGTTCGTCAACAACAGAAATTTCGGGAATAACCACAGGCGTAACAATAAGCTGTGCTATGCGCTCGCCCGGCATAACCGTATAATCCTCGTCAGATATATTGTTAAGGGAAACAAAAATTTCGCCGCGGTAGTCGCTGTCTATAACACCCACGGAATTTGAAAGAGTAACTCCTTTTTTAAATCCCAGCGAACTTCTTACATACACCAGTGCCGCATACTCATTTGAAGGCAGAGCAACCGCAACACCTGTAGGGATTTTCGCACGGGCACGCGCCTTAATGGTAACAGGCTCGTCTATGCATGCCGGCAAATCCATGCCTGCAGCGCCGCTTGTTGCATAAAACGGCTCCGGGATTTCCTTTCCGATTTTTTCCGAAACGTATTTGACTTGTAACTTCATGTCTTTAAACTCCTTTGTAAAACTTTCCCCGGGTAAAGCTGTCGCAAAAACGGGTGCCGTTTTTATAATTTTCGTATATTTCACGGCAAAGCGACGGTTTTTCGTCCGTAAACATAAGCCGTCCGAAGGAAAGCCCGCTTTGCCTTATAGCGCTCATTTTATCACTCATAACCACGGGCAAGCTGTTGAAAATCTCATTCCTGCAACCGTCCGCACATGCTATTTTAAATTTTGTGCCCGTCCTGTCGGACAAAACCGCACCGCCCTTCTTTTTACAGCCGACAGCCGGCTTTATAAGGCAGTTTTTGGTTATCATAAGCGGAATATAGCCGTAAATAATGCTTTCCAAAGGCACCGGGCTTTTAAGACTTCTTATCTGCGCGAGAGTAAGCTCCGGCGAAAGTGTAATTGCGTCTACACCCAAACTTTCCAGCATGTCCGCCGCATAGGAATTAAAAGCGTTCAGCGTGTAATCCGCATATATTTCAATTCCGGTATTTTTTAACGCGTTTATCTGCCCCAGGGTGCGGACAAGAACCTTTTTGCAGCCCTTTTCCGACACGATTTCGCGGACATTTCCGCCGTTAAAACGCGGCAGCACGGCAATTCCGTGTCCGTCATATATGTCAATTGGGACATACAGCCGTTTAACATCATAAAACTGCTGTGCCTGCTCCCGTGTGCTTGCGTAAACCGACAGTTCAAAGCTTTGCGCACTGCGTTTTTTCGGCGCAGAAGGCTTAATATACCGATTTTCCCGGCGATAGGATTTTGTTATTTCCTGTTCAAGAAGCATGACGGCACCGCGCCGCGCGGCATTAAGCTCCGATATGGGTATTGTGACGCCCTGTTCGATTTCCGCCGTTATGCAGCCGGGTGTAAAAACGGTCTGCCCAAGCTTTGAAAGCTGTGCCGTAACACGGTCGTTTTCAAGCGGTTTTGTTACAGCCGTTTCCGCCGGAACAGTACCTTTATATGTCACCGTACAGCCGCCGCTTTTTGCAGTAACCGAAACAGGCTCACCCAAGGTAATCCGCGCGGTAAAATCAGCAGTCCGCTTTTTTTCAAAATTTTGTATTTCAAACTTTTTCTGTTTTAAGTAAGGGTTATCCGGCTTTGTGTGACACATCATGCCGCTTCTTTTGCCGGTAAAATATCCGTCCGTCAGACCGCCGCGGAAAAACACACGCTCAAGTGCACCGTAATCCTCCGAAGTAACGTTTTTGCCGCTGTCAAGGTACTTTCGGTAAATTGAAACCACGGTACCCACATATTCCGCGCCTTTCATGCGTCCTTCGATTTTCAGTGAATTAACGCCGATTTTTTTCAGCCTGTCAAGATGCTTAATAAGCCCCATATCCTTCGGACTTAAAAGATATCCGTTTTTGCCGTCTATAGAATATTTAAGTCTGCACGGCTGCGCACATGCTCCTCTGTTTCCGCTGCGTCCGCCGATAAAACTGCTCATAAGGCACTGACCGGAATAGCATACGCATATTGCACCGTGAACAAAAACCTCAATTTCAATATCCACAGAGTCCCTTATTTTCGCGATTTCCGTTTCGGACAGTTCGCGTGCAAGAACAACGCGCTTAAAGCCAAGCTCCTGCAAAAGCAGTGCGCCTTCTTTATCGTAAACCGTCATCTGGGTACTTGCATTTAGCGGCAGCTCCGGCACAATTTCACGCGTAAGCCTTGCCACCCCCAAGTCCTGGACAATAACGGCATCGGTTCCTATTTCGGATAAAAAGCGCAGATACTCCGCCATTTTCTCCATTTCCCGGTCGTTTGTCAAAGTGTTAACCGTAACATATACCTTAACACCGCGCAAATGGCAGTAATCCACTGCATTTTTTAGCGCCTCGTTATCAAAATTCACCGCTGACTGTCGCGCATTAAACGCCGCACCGCCCAGATAAACGCTGTCTGCCCCGGCAGATACTGCGGCATGCAGCGCCTCCGGACCTCCGGCAGGCGACAGTAGTTCGCATATACTCATATTATTACACGTCCTTAACCAATATGTCAATATACGGAGTGATATTTAACATTTTTTTCATATTATCATACTGTAATTTTGCGCTTTCATTGCCTTTACCCGTTCTTACCGCTTTTATCAATACGTTTTTGGGCGTGTTTTCAGCCGGCGTAAATTCAATTATATTAACGTCATATCCTGCCGTCTGAAGTGCAAGACCGCGCATCGCGTCGGTTACAATGCTTGCGAATTTATCCTTTAAAACGCCGTACTTAAGTATGGGATTTAGCGTATCGTTTTCAATGGTGTTAAAAAGTTCATGATGACAGCACGGTACGGCAATTATAAGCTTTGAACCCCACTGTGCCGCCTTTATAAGCGCAATATCCGTTG
>CAJLYO010000209.1 GCA_905210885.1 uncultured Eubacteriales bacterium
TTTTGCCGTCTTCTGCTGTAACCTTTATTTTTTCGCCGCCGAAAATGTATGTTTTATCTGCCGAATCCGTAATATCTGTTCCGTCGGAGCTTAAGAATGCAACCGAAGCCTTGGGATTAACAACCGCCGCCGACAAAATGTTTGCGACAAGTTCTCCCTTTACAACGCCGGTTACTGTACCTGCGGCATCGTCTATGCCAAACTCATAGCCCTCAAAGCCTTCGATTGACGCATTTGACGAAACTCCGGATATGGCAAAAGCAAGCTTTTTGCCTATTGTTCTGCCGTACGTATCCTTCATTGCCGAAAAGTCGAATTCGTATTCGTCGCCGATTGCAGCCGGTGTGCTTAATGCAACATGCGGCTTTGCCTTCCACGGTGAAATTCTCGCAAAATTTCCGGTTAAGCCTTCTGCCGATTCAACGCCCCATGTAAGGGTGTAATCACTTTCGGCATTCAACACGGAAAAATCAGCCTCACCGGCAGCCTTTTTCTTTATAACAGGCGCGCCCTGGGATAGGTCGGCATACTGATTTAAGTTAATATCAAAATCCGTTGTACCCGCATCAGCCAAACCGTTTGTAACCTGACTGCATGTCAGCTCGTCAGCCTGAAGGGGCATAACCTTAACGTTGTCAACATAATATGCGACCTTTGAATAGTTATAGATCAAAAATCCCGTGAAAGCGAACACGTTGTCGGCAAAATACGCTCCGCCCAAATTTTTGTTTTTTACGCTTATACCGTCAATTTCACCGCTGACAAGAGTTACGTTATAGCAATTGTTAACCCAGTCCAAAATCACCTTAAACGAATAACGGACATTGGGCGAATATGTACCGTGGTTTATAGCTGTACCGTTCCACGCTCCGTTAACCTGTAAAATTCCTTTGTTTGTAAAGCATATAATGCCAACATCTCTGAAATTGCCTGACATAGCCGATGTTGCCCCCGATTTGTTAAGCAATCTCAGAAAAACAGTATCGGCATTGTCCGCCGCTGTGGGTATAACGTCAATGTCATACTCAACAGTACCTGCCATGGCAAATCTTGCATCGCCTGCAAGCTGAGCGTATTTGCCTGCCGGCATTACTATAAGGTCATTTTGCGTAGTTCCTCCGTAATTTCCGTTCCAGTTTGCACCTACTTGGTTTCCCCTGCCGTCTTTTGCCAGCAAAATATTGTCCTCGTAGAACGAATTTGTTACAAACTGGCATTTGTCGCCCCATACTGTTTGAAACAGGCACATGTTGATTAAAAGGGCTGTTGTGAGAATAAGCGCAAATGTTTTTTTCATAATATTTACCTCCTCATTTATTAAAGTACCTTCGTTTTATTGCATTGTCCGGTTTTGTTCAAGAATGTTCCGAGGAGTCAGGCATACCGGCTTTGCCGAAGGCAGCTTACCTAAAAAATATCTTTTGGCATATGTGACATTGTGGATTCTACCATGTCGGAAATTTTAACTTTTCCCACTCCGAAAATCGAGGTGTTAAGCTCACCGTTTATCGGCTTAGTCCAAGTTTCCGAAACGCCCGCGGAACCGTTTCTCATACCGAGAATGGAACCGAGAGTTGCGCCGTTGCAGTCTGTGTCAAAGCCTGTCTGAACAGCCATGCAGACTGTTTTTCCGAAATTGCCCTCGCCGTACAAAAGTGAAGCTGTTACAATAAGTGCATTTGATAACGTCAAGCACCAGTCATGGTCACTGAATTCATCGAAATTATCATGCAGTTTTCTGAAGAACTTGTCCTGAGGCAATCCGTTTTTGTAAGCCTCCAAAAGCTTGGTTACGGCTTCATACAATCTCGATGTCACCGGTATCTGAGCCAATCCGCCCAAAATAATTTCCTCTATGTCATCATTCACAGCCGCATAAGCGATCATGGCAGCTATATACATTTCGCCGTATATACCGTTTTTCATGTGAGAAATTGAAGCGTCGCGCCATGCCATTTCCGCAGCCAGCTCCGGATTTCCGGGATTTATATAGCCGAAGTAATCGCCCCTTATCTGCGCGCCTATCCACTCACGGTATGGGTTTTTATACATAGCCGAATACGGCGGTACAAATCCGTTTACAAAGTTTTTGAAAGCAACGCGTTCTGCCGTGCAGTATGCATTTTTTGACTGCCAGTTCATCCACGACCTTGAAACGTCATACGGGGTAAAATCTCTTCCGTACTTTTCAACAACACGGTTTGCAAGAACAACATAGTTTGTGTCGTCATCAACCGGAGCGCATGTCACCGTGTCCGCGTAGCACTTATCCTTCAAGCGGAACGAATACTGCTCGCACATTTCGTCCGTAATATCTGTTGACTTTATGTATCTGTGCATAGGATAGTTGCCGGATTCCTTTAAAATAGGGTGTAGCTCGTCTGTCTTAATTCCCTCAACAGGCTTACCGAGAAGGCAGCCGCATATACGTCCGTTCCATGCACCGAGAATTTTGTCCTTAAGTACGGCAGCGGTCAGCTTCTTTCCTTCCTTATACTCAAATTCGGGACGTAAGAACCGAATTTTTTCTAAATCGGACGGTTCGTTATATTTATAATTCGGAACCTGCTTGCTGTTTTTAACTATATCAAACAGCACGTCTGCCATCTTTTCTTTCTGCTCGCCCTTCGGCATTTTTGCAACAGCCTCAAACAATGTTTTGTACTGTGCTACGTCCAGTCCTTCCTCGATTGACTGACGGTATTCAATCAGAAGCTCCGAGGAATAAGCCTCCCAGTCATGAATACTTTCGTATTCCGGCTGTATTTGCTTGTCAAATGACAGCTCCTCCGCTATGCGCTTGCCGCTACCCAAAATCAGCGCGTCAGTGGAAACATTGAAAAACTTCGCAATTTTCACAATGTTGTTAATGTCAGGATATGAGTTTCCGCTTTCCCATTTCTGCACCGCCTGTCTTGTTACATCAAGCATCTGCGCGAATTTTTCCTGCGATAAATTGGATTCCAGCCGCAGTTTTGATATTGTTACACCTAATTTAATAATAGTGCATCCCTCCCAAATTGATATAATTAATTATAACATGATGCAAATAGTTGCGAAAGCAACTCCGAATAACAATATGTGCCACCACCGGTTGTCAAATATTTTCGTTATACAAAATCCATCTATATTTAAATTATAACATATGTAAACCCTCGTTTCAATGCCACGGGCAGCGGAAATATTTTCAACAGGCATCTGCAAAGTTTTTTCAGCACAAGAAAGCCTATATCACGCCTGTTCTTGTCAAGCAAGCTGTATACGGAAACAATTGCTTTCCTGCAGTTTTTGCATTATAATAATCATGTAATTATTGAACCGGTGTGTTGCAAACCGATTCGCACCATGCTCTTATGGTATAATAACCCACAGGAGGGTGTTTCAAATGAAATATAACGGTTTCTATTTGTGATTGTTCAAGAGTTCTATGAAAAAGGTTCTTACAAAAAAATCTTTTGTTTTTTGCTTCACTGCCACACCGAAAGCAAAAACG
>CAJLYO010000210.1 GCA_905210885.1 uncultured Eubacteriales bacterium
GAGTTCAAGTCTCCCCACTCAGACCAACGTAAAAACCTTGATAAATCAGTATAAACGCTGATATATCAAGGTTTTTTGCTGTTTTCGGCAAATGTGTTTAATTTTTCTTTACTTTTTTGAAGTAATTTGATATAATAATCCTTTAGAAAGAGGAATGGTATATGAAGCTTTTAACACCAAAATACTTTGCAGAAAATATTTTTTGCGTGAACCTTGAAAAACTGTATTCCGAGGGCAAGCGCATAATCATAACGGATATTGACAACACTATTGTGCCTTATGCTGTGCCGCGTCCGACAAAGGCGGCGGTTTTATGGTTTAACAAGGCAAAGGAGATCGGCTTTGAGATTTGTTTTTTGTCAAACAATCACCCGGAGCGTGTGAACACGTTTAATAAAAATTTAGGATATTACTCAATTTGCGACGCAAACAAGCCTTTGCCGTTTAACTATATTAAGTGCCTTGAAAAACACGGATTTAAAAAGGAGCAGGCTGTATTTTTCGGCGACCAGCTTTTTACTGATGTTCTTGGGGCAAGACTTTCGGGAATCGACTGTGTTTTGGTTCGCCCCATAAAAATGAATGATGAGGACCCGTTTATAAGATTTAAGCGAAAAATGGAAATCGGATTTTTAAAAAGAATGTCGCCGAAAAAACTGGGCGTTATCGGGAATCCGGTTGCCCACAGACTTTCGCCTGATATTCACCGTGTGTTTTACCGCGATACGGGGATTAATGCCGTTTACAGGCGATATATGCCCACTGCCGAAACCTTGCCGAAATACGTTGAGTATTTTAAAAACAGGGAGTTTACCGGATTTAACGTAACCGTACCTTTTAAACAGGAAATTATTAAATATCTTGATTACGTTCACCCTTCGGCACAAAAAATCAATTCCGTAAATACGGTAAAAATCGTTGACGGCAAGCTGTACGGCTATTCTACCGACGGCGGAGGATTTTGCATGCAGCTTGAAAACGGAGGAAGAGGCAAGAGGGTAAAAATTATCGGCGCAGGCGGAACAACTCCGTCTATTGTGCAGTCTCTCTGCGAAAACGGCGCAAAAAGCGTTATAATATACAACAGGACGTTAGAAAAAGCGCAAAAAATTGCAGATATGTTTGAAAATGTTTCGGCACTCGGACTTGAGGACTTTTCGCCCTGTGACTGCGATATTTTAGTTAACACTTCGTCAAAAGAATTGCTGACGGGCTGTCCTCCGGTTGAAAGCCTTGACGGTATTTCCGCCGACACTCTTGTTTTTGACGCAAATTACAAGCCCGCGGTAACGCAGTTTATGAAAATGGCGCAGGAGCATGGCTGTACGGCGAAAAACGGTTACGCAATGCTTGTAAATCAGGGCTTTTTATCACACAAAATATGGTTTAGAGGAGATGTTGAAAAATGATAAAATTCGGACCGGGCGGAAACTGTGAGGCGTTTTACGAACAGGGCGGAAAATCGTCCCTGGATATACCGGCTTGGTTAAAAAAAGTCGGACTTAACGCATATGAATACGAATGCGGCCGCGGCGTTAAAATTTCAGAGGAAAGTGCGAACCGCTTAGGCGAGCTTGCCCGCGAAAACGGCATAACCTTAAGTGTTCACGCACCGTATTTTACCAATATTTCAAGCACGGAGGACGAGCGAATAGACAAAACAATCGGCTACATTATGCAAAGTGCCACAGCGGCGAAAAACATGGGTGCCGGGAGGGTTGTGGTGCATATGGGTGCCGCAAAGGACATAACACGCGCATACGCCATGGAAATTTCAAAAAAGACTATGAAACGCGCTTTAAGCGAGCTTGACGCCGCAGGTCTGGGGGATATAACCCTTTGCCCGGAAACAATGGGAAAAATTAATCAGATGGGAACTCTTGAGGAGGTTTTAGAACTTTGCGCCACAGACGAGAGGCTTGTTCCCACAATTGATTACGGTCATTTAAATGCGCGCTCACTGGGCGGACTTAACACAAAAGAGGATTTTGAGTTTATTACCGACAGAATGTTCAAAAAGCTGGGTGAGCACAGGGCGAAAAATTTTCACGTTCATTTCAGCAAAATTGAATTTACAAAAGGCGGCGAAAAAAAGCACGTTACTTTTGACAACACGGAGTACGGTCCGTTGTTTGAGCCTCTGGCACAAGTGCTTTTTGAACGGGGTCTGACTCCGACAATAATCTGCGAATCCGCAGGAACCCAGACTATGGACGCGCTGTACATGAAAAAATGCTATGACGAGGTGAGCAAGGCATGAAAATACTTGTTGTAAACGGAGTTAATCTTAACATGCTTGGTGTCCGCGAGCCTCATATTTACGGTACGGAAACGCTGGAGCAGATTAACGAAAAGATAAAAAAACATGCCGACGGACTTGGAATACAAACGGAATTTTATCATTCAAACTGTGAGGGCGAGCTTGCGGAGGCGCTGCAGAAGGCACGCGGCATTTATGACGGAATTATTGTTAATTTCGGCGCGTACACACACTACAGCATCGCTCTGCACGACGCGATTTTAACAACGGAACTGCCTGTGGTCGAGGTTCATATGTCCAATATCCATGCACGCGAGGAGTTTCGCAGCAAGTCTGTAACCGGCAACGTTTGCCGCGGAGTTATATGCGGTTTCGGCAGTATGGGATATATTCTGGCGGTTGACGCTTTAAGGAGCATAGCAAATGAACAGAATACTAAGTAAGCACGACCTTGACGGCGTTTTAATTACATCGCCCCACAATCTGCGGTATTTCACGGGCTTCAGCGGCGGAGAAGGCGCTGCGGTTATCACGGCTGACTCACGCGAGCTTTTTGTGGACGGACGCTATACATTTCAGGCAAAGACACAGGCACCCGGCTTTAACGTTACGGAATATCACGGAAATATTTTTGAATATGTATCACGGCTCGGGCTTTCAAAAATCGGATTTGAGGAGCAGTATATCACATACTACGATTTTGCACGGCTTGCAAAGGCGTGCAGTGCAAAACTTGTTCCGGTTTCATCTCTTGTTGAGCCTTTAAGAGCCGTAAAGACCGATGAGGAGATACGGTATACGAAAATTGCAGAGGAAATCGGCGACAAGGCGTTTGACCATATACTGCAATATATTAAACCCGGCGTTACCGAAAGGGAAATTGCCGCGGAGATTGATTATTTTATGAAACGAAACGGCGCGGACGATACTTCATTTGATACAATTGCGGCATTCGGAGAGCGAAGCGCCCTTCCGCATGCTTTTCCCACCAACGCAAAGCTTAAAGAGGGTGAGTTTGTGCTTATGGACTACGGCTGTAAGTATAACGGCTACTGTTCGGATATGACAAGAACGGTTGTCATTGGCAGTGCAAGTGAGAAGCAGCGTGAAATTTATGATACGGTGCTAAAAGCACAGGAGACGGCACTTTTAGGAATCCGTCCGGGAATGAAGGGAAGCCAGATTGATGCGATGGCAAGAGATGTAATAACAGATGCCGGCTATGGT
>CAJLYO010000211.1 GCA_905210885.1 uncultured Eubacteriales bacterium
TGCACAAACCAACGAGGAAATATTATTTTCGGATAATTTTGAAAACAGCTCTGATTTTTGGAAAACGGGCTCCATGACCGGTTCTGTGGTAAATGAGGAACCTGTTAAGTTCAGAACCAACGCTGACGGCGAATGTATCGTAAAGCTTGACAGAGTTTTTAAAAATGCAAGAATTAAAACCGATTTTACAGCCGAAGAATACGGCAGTGATGATGCATTTATTGCATTGTACATGCGTTATCATACGAATGTCGACAGCTACGGAGTCAGATTTTATCCGACCGCCAAAAAGCTTGAGCTTTTAAAAAGCGGAACGGTTATGGAAACTGCCGATGTTAACATTTCTGTTGCGGCAGGAGAAAAACACAGCTTTACATTGTCGGTAAAAGAAGGTATAATATATTCTGAAATAGACGGAGCGACAATTGCGGTCAAGTTCGTTGGAAATGATATTTCGGACGGTAACGCGGCATTTTCAACAAGCGGCATGTCAGCGCTGTTTGAAAATATCACCGTTTCAAATGAAAACAGGCTTATGCATCACAATTTTAAAAACGGAAAGGTATTTGCAACCTCCGCTACGGCAACGGTGCAGGACGGGGTTTTGCATTTTGAAAACGGAAATGAGTACCTGTTTGATGACGGCACGTGGAACAACAACGATGCCTTCAAAAATCAGGAGGTTACGGTAAAGCTGCGCTATCCGAATAATCAGGGGGTAATGTGGATAAGAACGAGAGCTCAGGGCAGCGGTGACGCATATGTTCTTGAGGCGAGAAACGGCTGGAATTGGTGGCTCAGACGAAACAGCACATGGGGTGATGCCACAAGTGGTGAGCACATTGTATTCCCCGACACTGTTTCATTTCAAACCGTTACAGTCAGGGCTGTCAATAACTCTGACGGCAGCGTAAGTTTAAGCGGTATATACAACGGCAGAAGTGTTGTTACAAAGGAAATTTCCAAAGAGTCGGCATTTGCGGGCGGCGGCGGAATAAGGCTTGCAATGGAGTCCGGAAGCGGAAATGTCGGCGAGGTGGAGGAGATAACGGCGGTTGATTTGTCCGCTGAAAGCGGAGTTGTATATTCGGAAAACGGTGCGTTTGAAAACTGGACAATTGTTTCCGGAAACGGAAGCACGGAAACCGGTGAAACGGCAAACAGAGTATACAGAACTACCGCCGAAACAAACGGAGCCCTTATACTTTCGGACAGAAGCTGGAAAAACGTATCTGTTTCAGCTGATATAAAAGCTGCGGCATGGGCTGCGCCTTCATCGGTTTTGGACGGTTATGCAGGGGTATATATACGGTATCCCGATGCGGATAACAATATACTTCTGGGATATTCTCCGTATTCTCAAAACAGCGGCAACGGAACCGTTTTCGCTGCAAAAACGGTTAACGGCACACTTTCAATATTACGCAGCACGGAAGTCCCGTCGCTTACTGCCGGTGAATTTCATAATGTTGTATTTCAGGCGAAGGGCAGAGCGTACCGCGTTGTAATTGACGGAAAAATCATGTGCAATCTTTTGGAAACCGAAACGGACAAAGCTCTTTGCGGCACAATTGCTCTTAATACAAATAACCAGGCGGTTGATTTTGATAACGTAACGGTAAAAGGCGAGCGTTATATTTTCTTTGACAGCTTCACCCGTGAAAACAGCGTTAATGACACAGGTTACCAGGGATTTACGGCAAAATCCTTGAGCGGCGCCGGATATGCCGCCGAAAACGGCACAATAATGCTGAAAAAAGAGGATGGCAGTGCATTAAAATATATGCTTGTATTTAACGGTGACGCCGCCGACTACAAGGATACACGCGTAAACCTTCATGCAAATGCCGAAAACTGGGACGGCTTGCATATAAAAACCCGCGCTCTTGACGGTGACGATTTCCATACATATGTTTTAAGAACTAATTATTCGAACGAAAGATACTACATGACTCTTATGTATAATGTCGGTTATGTTTTGGACGGAGGTTCTACCAATGAAGGACAAATTGACGTAACCGGTGAATTGAAAAATTCCGAATGGGCGCGTTTGTCGGTGGAAACCGCTGATAATGCCGATGGTTCGGTTACGGTAAGCGCATATTTAAACGGTGAGAAAAAACTCTCATTTACCGATTCCGGACTTCCGGCAAAATGGGCGGAGCATGCAACGTACGCCGATTATTCCGGAGTGTATCCGCGTACGCTTTCAAAAGGAGTTAACGGATTTTACATTGAATCGGGCTTGTCGGGAACAATGCTTGCCGACGAGATAAGCCTTGAAGATATGACCGTGTCGGATAAAACAGACTGCACACTGAGCTTTGACCGTGATGCCCTTGTTTCGGGTGAGAACGTTACGGCTGCGGCAAAGGTTATAAATAATTCTTTCGTAAAAAAAGACGCCTCATTGATTTTGGCACTTTATGATGCGGACGGCGTTCTGAAATTCGCTACGGTTGAAAGCCGCAGACTTGATCCCGAAAGCGAAAAAACAATAACCGCGTCACTCACACTTCCCTCCGGTGCGGAAAACTGTAAGCTGTACGCATTTGTGTGGGACAGTCTGAATAACCTGACGCCGCTTTGTGAAAGGGTTACTATTCCGGCACAACAGTAAAAGGAGAGCGAAATGATAAAACTTAAAAGGCTAATTTCATTAATCGCAATGCTTGCCGTTACTGCTGCTTCCACTTTGGGGGCAGCAGCGGCAGGCACTTATGCATATAAAAGCGCTGACACCTCTTTGTTTTATGAAAGCTTTGAAAATCTTGAGGCATGGACGCCGTCACCCGGCATTTCAAAAGTGGAAAAAGACGGTACGGTACAGCTTCGTCTTTCGGGTAAAACCGATACCGAAATTACAAAAACCGACAAGCATGATATCGCTGCATCGCTTAATATTACCTCGGATGGCAATAACGGGAGCAACGCCTATGCCGGACTTGCAATGTGCGGTGAGAATTGCAGATATGAGCTTAGAGTTTTCAAAACTTCGGTGCGGCTGTATAAAATAAACGGTGCGGCGTCGCTTGCTGCAAGCCGGGATATAAGCGGTGAATCACACAGGGTGACGCTTGCTGTCATTGACGGAATTATACGCGCTCTTGACGGCGATAGGGTTTTGTTTGCCTTGTGCGATGACGCTTCGTTTGTTCCGAAAAGCATTAATATTGTGTCTGTCGGCGGTACATTCAGCGTGTCTGATTTTGAACTTAAAACCGAAAGCTCTTTTATATACGAAAATTTTGACAATTTGCAAGCGTCATCCTCAATGGGAAAGCTTTCTCCCGAGTATACCATGAGCGGCCCGGACGGCAAATGGACGGTTGTGTCAGACGGTGCGAAAAATGTTCTTACAACCGACGGTGTGCCGAAAATGTCAAGAGTTTTATACCGGCTTGAGAATTGCACACAAAACCGCGGTGTAATACTAAAAATGAAATCCGGCTGCTGGCAGACTGATT
>CAJLYO010000212.1 GCA_905210885.1 uncultured Eubacteriales bacterium
GGCACTGCATGGCGGCGTTATTCCTGCTTGCGGAACTTTCTTCGTATTCTCCGACTACATGAAACCTGCCGTACGCATGGCCGCTCTTATGGAAGTTCCTGTGAAATTCATCTGGACACACGACGCATTCCGCGTAGGTGAAGACGGTCCTACTCACGAACCGGTAGAACAGGAAGCTCAAATCCGCCTGATGGAAAAACTGAAAAACCATAAGGGACACAACTCTATGTTGGTACTTCGTCCGGCTGATGCAGAAGAGACAACCATTGCTTGGAAACTTGCTATGGAAAATATGTCTACTCCTACAGGATTAATCTTCTCTCGTCAGAATATTGCCAACTTACCGGCAGGAACAGATTACGAACAAGCAGCCAAGGGTGCTTATATCGTAGCAGGTTCCGACGAAAATCCGGATGTTATCCTGGTGGCTTCAGGTTCTGAAGTAGCTACATTGGTAGCCGGCACAGAGTTACTTCGCAAAGATGGCGTGAAGGTACGCATTGTATCTGCTCCTTCTGAAGGTCTGTTCCGCAACCAACCGAAAGAATATCAGGAAGCTATTCTTCCGGCAGATGCGAAGATTTTCGGTATGACTGCCGGTCTGCCTGTCACTCTTCAAGGTCTGGTAGGTTGCCACGGTAAAGTTTGGGGATTGGAATCTTTCGGTTTCTCTGCTCCTTACACTGTGTTGGATGAAAAACTTGGATTTACTGCCGAGAACGTATATAACCAGGTAAAAGCAATGCTCTAATGAAAACAATCGGATTAGCATGCGACCATGCCGGTTTTGAACTGAAAGAATATGTTCGCGGCTGGCTGGAAGCAAAAGGCTGGGCTTACAAGGATTTCGGAACTAACTCTACCGCTAGCGTAGACTATCCGGATTATGCTCATCCGCTGGCTCTTGCAGTGGAATCGGGAGAATGTTATCCCGGTATCGCTATCTGCGGCAGTGGAAACGGAATCAATATGACGCTGAACAAGCACCAGGGAATTCGTGCTGCTCTCTGTTGGAATGCAGAAATTGCGCACCTGGCCCGTCAGCACAATGACGCTAATGTACTGGTTATGCCGGGACGCTTCATCAGCACTGAAGAAGCGGATATGATTTTGACAGAGTTCTTCTCTACCAAATTTGACGGTGGCCGTCATCAGAATCGTATTGATAAGATTCCGGTAAAATAATGCCTGAAAATCTATAAAAATAAGGTGGAATATTTAATAAATATCCCACCTTATTTTGACTTTCATTCAATTATAACATATATTTTCCGTAAAAAAATTGCTCATTGTGCTTGAAAGCTTGCTAATATTGCTGTATAATAGTGTTAAGAGGTGATATAATGCCGGATATTTCAAAAGACGATCTGTTTAACTTTTCGCACACTCGCTCACCCCATTTTAAAACCATGGATTTTCACAGCCATGATAATTTTGAAATTTATGTGTTTGCGGACGGTTATATTACATATTATATTGAGGAGCATACATACGATCTTGTCCCCGGCGATATTCTGGTTATACCGCCAAATCATATGCACCGCCCCGTTGTTTCAAAGAACGAAGGCATGTATGAGCGGTTTGTTATGAATATCCCCCGTGAAACACTGAAGGCGTTCAGTACGCCGGAATTTGATTTTTACGAAATGTTTTCAAAAATCAACAGAGTGCGGCTTATGCCGGAAAAACAAGACAAAATGTTTAACCTGCTTTTTACCGCTGCCGAGGAAACTTCCTTACATGAACCCGGTTTTCATATTGCGGTAAATTCTGCCGTGTTAACGGTTCTTACCGGCATTGTCCGCGCAATAAACCAAGGTGCGGCGCTTCCGCCTTCGCGTGAAAACAGGACTGTCCCAAAAGTGATAGTGTATATAAACGACCACCTTCAGGAAAAAATAAACCTTGACCGTCTCGCCGCTCAGTTTTACGTAAGCAAATATCATCTTTTGCGCGAGTTCAAAAAATACACTCATTCGTCTATTTACGATTACATTATCACAAAACGCGTAACCTATGCAAAAACCCTTATAACAAAAGGTGAACTGTTATCGGAAGCCGCGATAAAATCCGGTTTTTCCGACTACTCGGTTTTTTATAAGAATTTTACAAGAAAAACAGGCATGACGCCTAAGGAATACAGAAATACCCATACTTAAATTAAAGGGAGTGTTTTTCAATGCAAAAAAGTACAAAAATTTTAATCGCCGTTATCGCAATAATTGCGGTGCTGGCAATCGCCGTTATTTCAAACTATAACGGACTTGTCACCGCAAAAAGCACGGTTGACGAACAGTATTCAAACATACAGACAAATCTGCAGCGCAGAAGCGACCTGATTCCGAACCTCGTTAACACCGTTAAAGGCTATACAACCCACGAAAGCGAAGTATTGCAAAATATATCCGATGCGCGCACAAAGCTTGCCACAGCGTCCAACGCCAAGGACGCGGCAGAAGCGGACAGCGAGCTTTCAAGCGCCGTAAGCCGTCTGTTGGTTGTTGTAGAAAACTACCCGGATTTAAAGGCGGACACCCAATTTACCGCACTTACCGATGAGCTTTCGGGAAGTGAAAACAGAATTTCAGTTGCGCGTACACGCTATAATGAAGCGGCAAAGGCTTATAATGTAAAAATCAAAAAATTCCCGGCGGTCATTGCGGCAAAACTGTTCGGATTTGACGCGGTTGAGTACTTCGAGGCTGCTGAGGGTGCACAAAACGTACCCCAGGTACAGTTCTGACCATGAAAAGGATATTTATACTTCTGACACTGTTTTTGTGCGTATGCACGGCTGTTTTTGCTGTGCCAACCCCCACTGCGGAGTTTTATACCGCAGATTATGCCGGGGTTTTAAGCGACAGCACAAAGCAGTATATTATAAGCATTTCAAACGACCTTTATTCAAAAACAAAGGCTCAGATTGTGGTTGCCGCACTTGATACGATTAACGGTGAAAACGAGCGCGACTATGCAATAAATCTTGCGGAAAGCTGGAAAATCGGCGGCAGTGACGAGGATAACGGCGTGCTTATTCTGCTTGCCCTGTCCGAACGGAAAATCGATGTGGAAGTGGGCTACGGACTTGAAGGCGTACTTCCGGACTCCAAAGTGGGCAGATTTATCGACAATTACGCCATGAGTTATTTAAAAAACGGCGATTACGATAACGGAATTAAAAATCTGTATAACGCAATTGCAGCTGAGGTATACAGTGAGTATAATTTGGAAATGCCGGAGAATATGGACTACGTTGCCCAACCCGAAAACGACAGCGAAGACGATACCGATATTATAAGCATAGTTATTTTTATACTGATTTTTCTTTTCTACCTCTGGCTAAACGGCGGCAGAAGACGCAGACGCAGTTTTTATATGTTCCCTATGGGTGGATTCGGCGGACGCGGCGGTTTCGGAGGCGGCGGCGGATTCGGCGGAGGTTCGTCCCGCGGCGGTGG
>CAJLYO010000213.1 GCA_905210885.1 uncultured Eubacteriales bacterium
AATACACATGGAGTTTTCAAAAACTCCCGGTACAGGAAGTGCGTATATAGAAGGAATCGCAAACCTTTACGAGCTTGACTGCGGAGAACTTTCCGGCTGGATGTTTAAGGTTAACGGCGAATTCCCGAAACTTGCATGTTCCGAAATCACATTAAAAGACGGAGACAAGGTGGAATTTATATATACCTGTGATTTGGGCGCCGATATCGGCGGAAGCGATGCTTCGGGCGGTGCATAAGATGAACGAATTTAAAAAATATCACCCTGCCGTATGTTTTTTTTACCTTGTTTTTGTAATTTCATTTTCAATGTTTTTAATGCACCCCGTATGTCTTGCAATTAACGTTTTGTGCTCGTTTTTACTGTCGCTTTTCTCAAAAAAACTTGGCGGAATGAAGTACGCCGCAGTCCTTGCCGTTATGACGGCTGCTGCAAATCCTTTGTTTAATCACGAGGGCATGACGGTGCTTTGGTACTTTAAAAGCGGAAATCCTTTCACATTGCAGTCTGCTGTGTACGGCTTAGCCGCCGGCGGTATGCTTGCGGCGGTTTTAATGTACTTTTCATTTTTAAATGAAGTAATGACAAGCGATAAAATTATATATTTGTTCGGTAAAACCGCACCTTCCCTTGCGCTTATACTCTCTATGACCCTTGGGTTTGTGCCCCGTATAAGGCGGCAGTTTTCAAAGACTGCCGATGCGCAAAAATGCCTTAACAGAGGGACCGGCGGCAAAATTAAAAGCAGTGTAAATCTGCTTTCCGCGGTGATTACATGGAGCCTTGAAAACGCGGCTGAAACCGCAGTCAGCATGAAAAGCCGAGGTTTCGGTCTGCACGGCAGAACGTCATATTCAAACATAAGGTTTGAAAAAAGAGACGGAGTGTTTTTGGCGGTGTGCGCTGTGCTTTGCACATATGTTATAATCGGGATTTCCCGCGGCTGTTTTCATTTTTCGTACTTTCCGGATTTTAAGTGCAGTAAGTTTTCCGCGTATATGGTGAGTGTATTTTTTGCATATGCACTGTTTTGCGGTATGCCGCTTATAGCCGAGGTGGCGGAGGAGTTAAGATGGAGAAAATTAAAACAGAAAATCTGACGTTTTGCTATCCGGATACGGAAAAAAAAGCTCTTGACAATATAAATATAACAATTGATTCCGGTGAGTTTGTTTTAATCTGCGGCAAGTCCGGCTGCGGTAAATCGACTTTTTTGCGTATGCTAAAGCCGCTTATCGCACCGAATGGCGAAAAAGAAGGAACGGTTTATTTTAACGGCACCGATATTAATAAGCTTACGCAGCGGGAGCAGGCGCAAAAAATCGGGTTTATTATGCAAAACCCCGAAAATCAGATTGTATGTGACAAAGTGTGGCATGAACTTGCATTTGGTCTTGAAAGCCTGGGCGTTTCAAATGACCGCATACGTGCACGTGTTGCGGAAACTGCGGCATTTTTCGGGATTGAAAGTATATATCACAAGAGTATTTCCGAGCTTTCCGGCGGACAAAAGCAGCTTGTTAATTTAGCCGCCGTTACTGCTATGCAGCCTGAGATAATTGTGCTGGACGAGCCTTCGAGCCAGCTTGACCCAATTGCCGCTCACAGCTTTTTTGAGATGCTTTCGCGTATGAACCGCGAACTTGGGATTACCGTAGTTTTATCGGAGCACCGCCTTGAGGAGGTGTTTCATCTTGCAGATAAAGTTGTGGTTTTGGAGCACGGAAAGATTATTGCACAGGGAGCGCCGTCGCAGGCTGCGCAAATTTTAAGCGAAAATAAAAACGGAATGCTGGACGCTTTGCCGGCACCGGTTAAAATATACTACCGTTGCGGCGGAACGGGCGATTGCCCGCTATCGGTGCGCGGCGGAAAAGCATGGCTTGAAAACCGTGAAATTTATAAAAAATCCTTGCCCTATATTCCAAGACCGAAGGGGAATGCGGCGGTCAGTGCTGAAAATGTTTGGTTTAAATATGAAAAAGACGGGCAAGACGTTTTGTCCGGTTTTTCGGTTAACATATATGAGAATGAATTTTATGCACTTGTCGGCGGAAACGGAGCCGGAAAGTCCACATTTTTATCGCTGATTTGCGGAATTAACAAGCCTTATCGCGGAAAGATTAAGAAATTACCGGAAAAAACGACGGCTATGCTTCCGCAAAATCCGTCAAGTATTTTTTCTCACAAGGATTTGGAAACAGAGCTTGACGCAGCTGCGGCACAGCTTGGAAAAAACAATACCGATATAAAACGTATAATAAGCCTTTGCGGGCTTGAAGGTCTGCTTTCAAACCATCCTTTCGACCTGTCCGGCGGAGAGCAGCAAAGAGCGGCACTTGCTCTTGTTCTGCTTTCCGACCCCGATATTTTGATTTTGGACGAACCGACAAAGGGTACTGACGCTTGCTTTAAACTAAAGCTTGCCGATATTATAAAAAATCTTAAAAAAAGCGGAAAAACCGTTATAATGGTTAGCCACGACATTGAATTTTGCGCAAAATATGCCGATTGTGTGGGCATGGTTTTTGACGGTCAGCTTATAAGCGAAAACACACCGCGGATATTTTTTACCGATAACCGTTTTTATACCACCGCCGCAGCGGTAATGTCGCATGGAATTATTGAAAATGCCATTACCGACAGTGATATAATTTCGGCTCTCGGTTTTGAAACTGATGAAAAATACGAACCTGAGCCTTTAAGGCAATATATGTCGCCTCCCGAAAAAAAGAAAGAAAAGGTGCGTAATATTCCGGCGGCGATTATATTTGCACTGCTTTTTGCGGCATCGATGTTTTTGCCTGATATTAAAACCAGCGCTTTTGAACAGATTCTCAGTCTTATGCTTCTGGGGATTGCGTGCATTAATTTTATAAATACCGGTGAATTTGAAAAACCGGCGATAAAACACGGCTTTAAAATCCCGAAAATATTTATTGCAGCTGTTCCGGTTATTGCCGCTACTGTGGCGGCGGGGCAATTGTACCGCGGCGGCAGAAGGTATTACTTAATAAGTCTTTTGGTAATTATCGAAACGATTTCGGCGTTTTTTGTCTCTTTTGAACGGAAAAAGCTCGCTGCACGGCGTCTTGCGGTTATAAGCGTTTTTTGCGCAATTGCAGTTGCAGGGCGGACTGCATTTGCTGCATTTCCCCAGTTTAAGCCGATTTCGGCAATTGTTATAATTGCCGGGATTTCTCTGGGCGCCGGTGACGGATTTTTGGTCGGTGCGGTTTCGGCTTTCGTTTCAAATTTCTTTTTCGGACAGGGACCGTGGACACCGTGGCAGATGATTTCCTTCGGCATAATCGGTTTTTTTGCCGGCTTGCTGTTTGACGGCGGTTTGGTAAGAAAGACAAGATTTTCACTTTGCGCTTACGGATTTATTGCTGTATTTGCAATTTATGGCGGTATTATGAATTTTGCATCTGCCGTAATTTTT
>CAJLYO010000214.1 GCA_905210885.1 uncultured Eubacteriales bacterium
TGCGGATAAATCCTGTCTTGTAATATTGCTCCCAAATCCGAATTCCGTTTCGCTAACTCCGTTTACTATGCCCAATGCCGCGGCAGAAGCAACGTCGCCGGAAAACTCCGGCGTAACATCGGAAAAGGCACACTTCGCATTTTGGTCGTAAAGACCGAAGGCAGATATGAGAATATGTACAAATTCCTCGCGTGTTACATATTCGTCGGGGTGCAGCTTTTTGTCAAAACTTTGCTCTATTATTCCGTTTTCGGAAAAGTATTTTATTGCCTCCTGCGCCCACGGAACGTGTGAAATGTCATCAAACTGCGGCGCCGAGCCGAAGCCGTATGCACTGTCTATAACATCTGTGTCAGCCGCATAAACGGCAATTGACGCAAGTACGGTCAGTGCAAGAATTAAACATAATTTTTTCATACATTACAACCCCGTTTCGCTCGTTGGGGAGTTGCTGTCCAATTCGCCCGTGCTGCCTGAACCGGAGCTTTGTCCGGAGGACTGAGAGGAAGAGGACTGGCTACTCTGTGACGAATGTTGATTTACGTATTTCTGGTTGTCAATTGTCGCCTGAAGCGACTGATTTTCGCGGCGGAGCGCCGCATTTTCGCTTTCCAGTGACGAAACTTTGCTTTTTAGTTCCGCGTTTTCAAGCTTTAGCGAGGATACGTCCTCTGAGTTCGACTTGCTTCCGCCCAGCATGTCTTTGGGCTGTTCGTAATCGTCGGTAACCTTTGTTTCGGGGTCCTGGGTATCACCGGCGGTTTTGTCATTGTTCATAAGATTGTACGAGATAATAAAAGAAGCGAGAAAAACAGTAAGCAAAATCAGTATAATAACAAATGCAAACACCGCTTTGTTATTTTTTTTCTTTCTTTTTTTCGGTACTTCACGCATTTTAAAACTCTCCTTTCGCAAAATAACACAGACTAATTATATCACATATTATAAATTTTTCAATTATTTTTGTGAAAATTTTTTGTAAAATATTTTTAAATTATGGAAATTAACGCCGAAAACATGTATAATGTATTGTGACAGGCGGTGAACCAATGAAAAAAATAAGGATTTTGCATACGTCGGATATTCATCTGGGCACGGCGTTTTATGCCTACGGCAAGCGGGCGGATATTTTGGCGCATGAGCTTTTGGATACGTTTTTAAACGTGATTTCCGCGGCGAAAAAGTACAGTGCGGACGCCTTGGTAATTTGCGGCGATATTACCGACTGCGGAATTTTGGACAGAACGGAGCAGGCGGCGGTAAATGCAAAATTTGCGGAAATATCAGATATCCCGGTGTTTTTAATTTACGGTAATCACGATATGGATTTTAACGGAAGTTTTCCCGATAACGTCCATGTTTTCGACCGCCCGGCAAAGTTTTCTTTAAACGGCGCGGATATTTACGGCGCGTCATATAAGTACCGTAAAATCGATTTTGTGCCGGATAATCCCGATAATATTAATATAGTGATGCGTCACGGAAGCCTTGACGAATTCCCGGCGCGGCTTCCCGAAAGTATAGATTATGCGGCTTTGGGACATTTTCACTCATATTCGGTGAATGGCAGATATGTGTACAGCGGCATGCCAATGGGCAGAGGCTTTGACGAGCAGGGACAGCCCGGCTTTGTAATTGCGGATATATCAAAGGAGAGGACTGAGCGGACGTTTGTTCCCGCGGGCGCAAGGCAGTTTGCGGAATATGACATAGACATAACGAATTGCGCGGTATACACCGAAATTCTTGATATAATCCGTGAAAAATCCTTGGATAAACGTAATTTATACAGATTTAATCTTACGGGGGTAAAAAACTGTGAAACGCATTCAGGGCGTTTGTGCGCCGCACTTAACGAGGAGTATTTTTATGCGGCGGTTGCCGATAAAACAAAGCTTCCGGTTGATTTGGAAAGTGAGATTAAAAAGGAGAGCCTTATGGGATATTTTCTTAAAAATGCGGCTGCCGGCGGTGCGGATGATGAAACGGTAAGGCTTGGGCTTTCCGCGCTTAAGGGGGAGAGAATATATACTGATGAAAATTGAGGAAATATATATTGAAGCCTTCGGCTGTCTTGAAAATACGAGAATAAAGCTTGAACCCGGACTTAACATAATAACAAAGGATAACGAGCAGGGCAAAACCACGGCGGCGGAATTCATCCGCGCAATGCTCTACGGTATAAACAGCGGTTCACGCAGCGTTAAATCAAACCCCAGAAAAAAGTATATGCCCTTCGGGAAAAGCGAAATGGGCGGGGAGCTTGTTATGGAGCACGGCGGCGTGCGTTACCTTATCGTGAGGCGTTTCGGCATGAAAAAGTCAGATGACACGGTGAACGTTCTAAACGCCGTTTCCGGGGAAAGACTGGCGGCATTTTGCACCGACAGTCCGTGTGAGACGATAACCGGCGTAAGCGGCGGCGCTTTTGAAAAAGCATTGTATATTACAAGCTTTCACATAGATATGTCATCGGGAAAAGACGAAATTACGGACAGGCTTGTGGCGCTGGGGCAAAGCGGCGATGAAGAATTTTCGTATAAAAGAGCATGCGGAATTTTAAATAAGGCGATAAACGAGCTTTCCTCGCCGCGAAACGGAAAGATAAAGGCGGAAACGGATGAGGCGGAAAGACTTGATATTAAGCTTGCGCAAAGTCTTGAGGGTATAAAACGGCGAAAAGAAATAGAAAGCATGCTTGAGGTAAAAAAGGGAATAAATGTGTTTTATATCATCGCGGCGGTTTGTGCGGCAGGTGCTGTGTGCTGTTTTAAGCTGCTGCCCCTTGCGGCTGTGCTTGCGGTTGCAGCGGCAGCTTTTGTCATAGCTGGTGTGGCTAAGGATAAAAACGAAAAAGAGAATACAATAAAGCTTAAAGCAATTCTGGACGGCACGGACATAACACCGCCGGAGAAAATTAAGGCGGAGATAGCGTGCTGTAAGCAAAAAGCGGAAAAATACCGGGCTAAGGCTCAAAAACTTGCCGACGCGAAAAAATTCCTTGACGCGGCATTTAACGAAATAAGCCAAGGCTACGGAGCAAAGCTTAACACCGCGGCATGTGAAATATTAAGCGTGGTTTCGGGCGGAAAGTACGACGGTGTAAAAATTGACAAAAACTTTGAAATGACGGTGCGCTCGGGCGGTAGCTGGTACAGCGCCCAGTATTTAAGCGACGGTGCATATGACCAGATATACTTTTCTTTAAAATGCGCGGTTATAAAGCTGCTTTTTCCCGATATGACGGTGATTGCCGATGACGCTTTTGTGCGCTACGATAAAAAACGTGAAAAAAGGGCGCTTGAATATCTTTCAAATTCCGATAATCAGGTGATACTTTTTTCGTGCAGATAAAAAAAGAGGTGGAGATTTTGAAAAAACTGATTTTGATACCCATGCTGCCGTCAGCGTTGTTACCCGAAATGGTGAATCAGATGATGCAAAT